>NZ_JBEOVM010000114.1:0-19771 GCF_040295505.1 Streptomyces sp. NPDC002790
CCGAGAGGGGGCGGGCCTTTTCACAATTCAAGCCCCTGCGGCGATTGAGCAGGCATTTCCAGCCCCGCCGGCGTTTGAGGCGCGGGGTCCGGGGCAGAGCCCCGCGGCCTCGACCACGGCCGACCGCCTAGCCGAAGGCCAGCCAAATAACCCCATACGACGCGGCAGCGACAAGCGCGGCGGCCGGCATCGTAATGAACCACCCCAGGATGATGTTCTTCGCAACACCCCACCGCACGGCGTTCACCCGCTTCGTGGCCCCCACACCCATGATCGCCGAAGTGATCACATGCGTCGTGGAGATCGGCGCGTGGAACAGGAACGCCGACCCGAACATGATCGACGCCCCCGTCGTCTCCGCCGCGAACCCCTGCGGCGGATCCAGCTCGATGATCTTGCGCCCGAGCGTCCGCATGATCCGCCAGCCACCCGCGTACGTACCGAGCGACAGCATCAGGGCGCACACGATCTTGACCCAGACCGGAATCGGGTCCTCGAAGCTCTCGTGGCCGCCGATGACGAGCGCCATGACCACGATGCCCATGGTCTTCTGCGCGTCCTGGAGACCGTGGCCGAGCGCCATGCCCGCCGCCGAGACGGTCTGCGCGATACGGAATCCGCGCTTGGCCTTGTGCGGGTTGGAGCGCCGGAAGAGCCACATGATGAGCGTCATCACGAGGTAACCGACGACGAGCCCGATCACGGGCGAGGTGAACATCGGGACGACGATCTTCTCCCACACCCCCGACCAGTAGACCGTGGTCCCGCCCGCGAGGGCGGCGCCCACCATGCCACCGAACAGGGCGTGCGAAGACGAAGAAGGAAGACCGAAGTACCAGGTGACGAGGTTCCACACGATCGCGCCCGCGAGCGCCGCGAAGAGAATCCCCATCCCCTTGTCGCCGACGGGGGTCGCGATGATCCCCTCGCTCACCGTCTTGGCGACACCGCTGCCGAGGAAGGCACCGGCGAGGTTCATCACAGCGGCCATGGCGAGCGCCGCACGCGGCGTCAGCGCGCGCGTGGAGACAGAAGTGGCGATGGCGTTGGCGGAGTCGTGGAAACCGTTCGTATACGTGAATCCAAGCGCGACGCCGATCGTCACGATCAGGGAGAAGGTGTCCATGAGCCGGTCAGGACTCCTTCACGGCGATGGTCTCCACCGTGTTGGCCACGTGCTCGAAGGCGTCGGCCGCCTCTTCCAGCACATCGACGATCTGCTTGAGCTTCAGAACTTCCATGGCGTCGTACTTGCCGTTGAAGAGCTGAGCCAGCAGCTTGCGGTGGATCTGGTCGGCCTGGTTCTCCAGGCGGTTGACCTCGATCCAGTACTCGGTGAGGTTGTCCATGGTGCGCAGGTTCGGCATGGCCTCCGCGGTCAGCTCGGCCGCCCGGGCCAGGACCTCGACCTGCTGCTCCACACCCTTGGGAAGCTCCTCGACCTGGTACAGGACGACCAGGTCGACGGCCTCCTCCATGAAGTCCATGATGTCGTCGAGGGACGACGCGAGGTTGTAGATGTCCTCGCGGTCGAACGGCGTGATGAACGAGGAGTTGAGTTGGTGGAAGATCGCGTGGGTGGCGTCGTCACCGGCGTGTTCGGCTGCCCGCATCCGCTCCGCGATCTCGGCCCGGGCGGAGGAATCCGCCCCGAGCAGTTCCATCAGGAGCTTCGAGCCCGTGACGATGTTGTCCGCGGACGCGGCGAACATGTCGTAGAAGCTCGTCTCCCTGGGGGTCAGACGAAAGCGCACGTGGGGTCCTCGGGGTGCTTTGGATTCGGTCAGGCTGATGCTAGGCGCATCATCCGGCCACGGCTAACCGGCGTCTCCCCAGTGTCGCCCATCAGGCACAGTGATCAGCACTGGGCCCGGTCGAGCCGGGACGAACCGGCACGATCCTTGGAAAATCCGGTACCATATACCCACAGGGGGTATGGGAGAACCACGGGAGGACGGAAGCGATGACGACCGACGCGACGCAGACGGAACAGCAGACTGTGCCGGACGATGCCGAGATCGTGACCGACCACGACCGCGGCATCCACGGGTACCACCACCAGAAGGACCAACACCTCAAGCGGCTGCGCCGGATCGAGGGTCAGATCCGCGGCCTGCAGCGGATGGTGGAAGAGGACGTCTACTGCATCGACATACTCACGCAGGTGTCGGCCTCCACGAAGGGACTGCAGTCCTTCGCGCTCCAGCTCCTGGAGGAGCACCTGCGGCACTGCGTCGCCGACGCCGCGCTCAAGGGCGGGACCGAGATCGACGAGAAGGTCGAAGAGGCCACCAAGGCGATCGCACGCCTGCTGCGCACCTGAGCACCCGCCGTACCCGTCACACCCGTACTCCTACGAGAAGGTGGGGACGCCGCACTCGGCGTCCCCACCTTCTTGCTCTTCTCGTTCTTTCCGCTCAGTTCCGGTCGCCCTCCGGTCCGCCGGGCAATACCTCGGCGACCCGCAGCACCTCGTCGATCCGGCCCACGCTGAGCCGCCCCTCGGAGACGGCGGACGCCGCGATGATCAACTCACCGCACAGCTCGATCTCGGCGAGGGCGACGTGGTCCTGAACCGCCGTACCACCCACGGGAGCCACGTTCATCACCTCTTCCTGCCGCGTGACCAACAGCCGATGGCCGCAATGGCCGACTTCCTAGAGTAGGGACCGGCTCACGCCCCGCGCATGGCACGGAAGAACCATTTCCGGCCCCCGACAGGCCTACGGCCGGGTGCCGAAACGGGCGACGGGACGGGCGACAGGACAAGCGGCGGCCCTACGGTCCCGGCTCGGCGACCTTCCCCGCGAAGATGTCCCCCTTGGCCGGAAGCCGCACCTTCACCGGCTTCCCGAACCCCCGGTACAGGGTCGTCGACGTCACGGCCACGTCCTTCCCCGGCTGCCCGTTGGCGAAGCTGAACCGGTGCACGACCTTACGGACGAGGCCCTCGTCGTCGACGTAGACGTCGAACGGCACCCGCCCCTCGCGGAACCCTTTCGCCGCCGCCGCGAGCGCCGTCCTCTGCGTCGCGGAAGCGGCCTTCGCCGCGACGCCCAGCTCCACGTCCCCCTTGTAGTGCCGGGTGGGCACGCCCGCGATGTCCTTCTCGCCCTGCTCCGTCACATTCCGTGCGCCGCGCAGCAGTTCGGCCGCGGCGAGCGGGTCGGTGGCGCCGCCGGTGACCAGGTTCCCGTCCGTCAACGCCGTGATGTCGACGCGCACCCACTTGTCGGCGGGGACGCCGGCGCCCCGGTTCTTCATGTAAAGGGCGCCGGGCGCGAGCAGTTCGGTGATCGGCCGGTGCTCCTCGTCGCCCGCCGCGTCCTGCGGAAGCCGCACCCGCAGCTCGCCGATGCCCTTGCGGTAGTCGTAGACGCCCTCGCCGTGGATGGTGACGCGGGTCCCGCCGCTGGCCATCTCCATCGACGTACGCGCGTGTGAACTGCCCTCGCGGACCAGCCGGTCGGCCGCCTTGCGCACGGTCTGCGTCGGGTCCGCGTTCCGCTCCCCGCCCGCGGCGCCGCCACCGCACCCGCCGACGCCCACCACCACCGACGCCACCGCGACAGCCGCCACCGCCGCCCGTGCCGAAGCGGCCGCGCTCCCGTGCTGCTGCACCACCATCGCTGGTCCGACCCCCATGCCTGTCCGTGCGTGTGCGGCCACCTCGTCGTCGGGGTTAACGACGAGTAGGGTCGACCGTCACGCGAACGGGGGCTTTACATGGAGTCGCTACCGTGGCCGCGTGGCACAACAGCAGCATTCGCATACGACCACCGTCGTGGAACAGGGACGTTTCTGCCTGGCCCGGTGCAGCTGCGGCTGGCGGGGCCCTGCCAGGAGGGCGCGGAGCAAGGCCCGTTCGGACGCGGACGACCATCTCGGCTCGGCGGGCCCGGACGCCTGACGGAACCCACGGCTCCCGGATGACGTCTCGTACCTCGGGAAGCGAACGGGTGGCCGAGGGAGACAACCACATGGAACGCCGCACCTTCATCACGGCATCGGCCGCGGCACTCACCGTGGGCGGCGCGGTGACCGCCTGCTCCGGCTCGGGTGCCGGTTCCGGCTCGGGCTCCGGCTCAACGGGCGGGACCGCGGCCGGTTCTTCCACCCCGATCCGCTCCACCAGCGCGAGCGCCTCCAGCACGGTGCGGGCCGCGACGAACCTCGCCGGGCTCGCCAAGGATCTCGACGGCTCCCTCGTCCGCCCCGGTGAGTCCTCCTGGGCGGCGGCCCGCCAGCTCTACAACACCCGCTTCGATGCGTTGAAGCCGCGCGCCGTCGCGTACGTCGAGGGGCCCGACGACATCCGCACGACCCTCGCGTACGCCCGCGCGCACAAGGTCCCGCTCTCCATACGCAACGGGGGCCACTCGTACGCGGGTTGGTCCTCCGGCGACGGCCACCTGATACTCGACGTCTCCCGGATGAAGTCCGTCCGCTCGTCCGGATCCGAGGCGGTGGTCGGCGCGGGCGCGAAGCTCATCGACGTCTACCGGGCGCTGACGGCGAAGGGCGTCACGATACCGGCGGGATCCTGCCCCACGGTCGGCGTCTCGGGCCTCACGCTCGGCGGCGGCCACGGCGTCGTGTCGCGGGCCTACGGCCTCACCTGCGACAGCCTGACGCAGGCCACAGTCATCACGGCCGACGGCAGGGAGCTGACCGCGAACAAGACCTCCGAGAAGGACCTCTTCTGGGCACTGCGCGGCGCCGGGAACGGCCAGTTCGGTGTGGTGACGGAGCTCCGCTTCAAGACCCACCCCGCGCCGCAGGGCGTGTCCGCGTACATGAGCTGGCCCTGGTCGAAGGCGGCGAAGGTGCTCAAGGCGTGGCAGAAGTGGGGCCCCGACCAGGCCGACGAGATCTGGTCCTCTCTGCACATCGCGGGCGCGCCCGGCGGCAACCCGACGGTCTCGGTCGCCGCGTTCTCCCTCGGTACGTACACGGAGCTGCAGAACGCGGTCGACCGCCTCGCCGACGGCCCCGGCGGTCCGGGCCCGGCCACCTCGGTCTCCCTCAAGCGCCGCTCGTACGAGGAGTCGATGGAGGTGTACGCGGGCTGCTCGGCCTTCGCGAACGACGAGCAGTGCCACCTCCCCGGCGCCACGCCCGGCCGCGACTCGGCGGGCGCGCTCCAGCGCGAAACGTACGCGGCCGCCTCCGACTTCTTCGACCGGGACCTCTCGGACGCGGGCGTGCGCACGCTCCTGAAGCAGCTGGAGAACATCACGTCCGGCGCCGGCTCGGTGGCGCTCACGGCGCTCGGCGGCGCGATCAACCGCGTCGACCCGACGGCCACGGCCTTCGTCCACCGCCGCTCACGGATGCTCGCGCAGTACATCGTGTCGTGGCAGCCGAATGCCTCCGGCGGTGCCGCCCGTAGTTGGCTGTCCTCGGCCCACGCGGCGATGCGCCCGTACGCCTCGGGCTCGGCCTACCAGAACTACGCGGATGCGTCCCTGAAGAACTGGAAGCGGTCCTACTACGGCGACGCGACACCCCGCCTGACCAAGATCAAGCACGCATACGACCCGTCGGGCTTCTTCGACTTCCCACAGTCCCTGTAACACTTGGGGGCTCCGCCCCGGACCCCGCGCCTCAATCGCCGGCGGGGCTGGATAGGTCGATCGCCGGCGGGGCTGGATCGCCTCAATCGCCGGTGGGGCTGGATAGTTCAGCTCGGCGGGGCTTGATCCACCAAGCCCCTGCGGCGATTGAGCAGGCCTTTCCAGCCCTGTCGGCGATGGAGGCATCTCCAGCCCCGCCGGCGATTGAGGCGGTCTTTTCAGCCCCGCCGGCGTTTGAGGCGCGGGGTCCGGGGCGGAGCCCCGAGGCGTGGGGACGGTCGACCGCAGCTACGCCGCCAGGTCCCGCTCCTCCGCCGGCTCAGCCGAATCGCTCGACTCGGCGAAATCCACCGCCTCCGGCACCGAACCAGGCGCCCACACAAGCCGCGAAACCCACCCGGCCGACCGCCCGACAGCCCGCACCAACGGAGTGAGCAACGCCGAGGCCAGCGGCGAAAGCAGCAGCGCGACAGCCGTCCCGAGCGCGAACCCGCCGACGACGTCCGTCGGATAGTGCACACCCATGAAGACCCGGCAGAACCCCTCGAGCACGGCCAGCCCTATGGCGGCGAGCCCAAGCTTGCGGTGGGCGATGAAGAGACCCGCCCCGATGGCCATCGCCAACGTCGCGTGATCGCTGACGAACGAGAAGTCCGTCTTCCCCTTGACCAGAATCTCGAGCCCGTCGTGGTCCACGAACGGCCGCGGCCGCTCGACGAAGGACCGGATCGGCACGTTCACGAGGAGGGCGACACCGGCCGCGAGCGGCGCCCACACCACGGCGGCCACGGAGGACGCGGCGTCGTCGAGCGACCCACGCTTCCTCGCACCCCACCAGCACCACAGCACGACGAGCACGAGCGCGAGCAGGATCCCGTACTCCCCGACGAACTCCATGGCCCGGTCGAACCAGCGGGGAGCGTCATCGGCCAGGCCGTTGATGTCGTAGAGCAGCGTGACGTCGGGGTTGGATCCGGATGTCGCGGGCGCGTCGAGTGCCACGAGTCCAGCCATAGTTCAGCGGCCCCTTCGTCTTCAGCCACCCCCGTGGTTGTTTTCGATTCAGCAAGAGGAACGCACGATCTCACCCTCTACGTTCCACACTCCACCGAACGATCACCCAGACGTTATCGAAGAGAGACACAAACCCGCAGCTCAGGGCCACGCCTCTCACAGAGAGTTCCAGCCAACCCACACTCCGCGTCGGCCGACTCAGACCTCCGGCGAGCCGCTCGGCAGCGCCCTCGCGCCGTCCTCCGTGACGCGGGTCGCGCCGAAGTAGTCAGCGGTGTCGATGGGGTCGAAGCGGATGACCGCACCGGTCCGCGGCGCGTCGATCATGTACCCGCCACCCACGTAAAGGCCCACGTGGTGAATGGCCCGGCTGTTCTGGAGGTCGTGGGAGAAGAACACGAGGTCCCCGGGAAGCAGCTCGTCCCGCTTCGGATGCGGCCCGGCGTTGTACTGGTCGTTGGCCACGCGCGGCAGCTCGATGTCCACCGACTCGTACGCGGCCTTGGTCAGCCCCGAGCAATCGAATCGGCCATCTTGGTCCGCCGTGCCGTTGCCGCCCCACAGGTAAGGGGTGCCGAGCTTCTTCTGCGCGAAATAGATCGCGGCCGCGGCCTGCTGCGAGGGCTGCACGCGCCCGACGGGCTTCGCGAAGGACTCCTCGAGCGTCGTGATGACCTTCACGTAGTTCTGCGTCTCGCGGTACGGCGGCACTCCCCCGTACTTGATGACCGCGTAGGAACCCGCGTTGTACGCGGCGAGCATGTTCTTCGTCTTGTCGCCGGGCGCGTCCTTCACGTACGAGGCGAGCTTGCAGTCGTACGAAGCGGCGGACGGGATCGCGTCGTTGGGGTCCCAGATGTCGCGGTCCCCGTCCCCGTCCCCGTCCACCCCGTGCGCGGCCCAGGTGCCGCTGATGAACTGCGCGATGCCGTACGCTTTGGCCGGCGACGACGCCTTCGGGTTGAACCCGCTCTCCTGGTAGAGCTGCGCGGCCAGCAGCGCCGGATTGATGGCGGGGCAGAGATTGCCCCACTTCTGTACGAGTGGCTGATACGCGGCAGGCACCGCGCCCTTCGCCAGCCCCACGGCCCCCTGGCCGACCCCGCTGCTCAGACTCCCCGCCGCCATGTACGTCCCGAACACGAGCAACGCCATGAACCCGGTCCCCCCGGCGACGGCCGAGCCCGCGAGCATCCACGCCTTACGCACCGTCAACCACCCTTCGCCACGGGGGAGTCAGTTTACGGGCGGGACCGCTACGCCGTCGGAGACTGCCCCGAACTGTCCTCGACCAGCCTTCATTGCCCGGCGTGACCAGGCATGATACACAGAGTAACCGTACGTTCCTTCGCATCCGGAACCGCCCCTCCGGGGCGGTCCCCAGGCATGGGACCGTAGGAACTCGGCCAAGGAATGGCGCCAAGTGTGCAGGCATCGGAGCCAATCTGGGCAAGAATGGGTCTGACCTCTGCGCTGCGGCAGAGGCGACAGAACTACCCACGTGGGGCGGTGAGTTACACATGCTGCTGGCAGCCGAAAAGGGCGACATCTCCACCATCATCGGCGGGATCGCCCCGGACTGGGGCCCGTTCGGGACCCTGGGCAACGAGGCACGCGTGATGGTCGAGGTGGTGATGGCCGTCGCCATCCTGCTGTGCCTCGGCATCGCGATCTGGGGCGCGGCCAAGCAACGGATCGGGGCGACCGCCCTGCGCGACACCTTCAGCGCCGAGCAGGGCAAGGGTCTGATCATCGCGGGCCTGACCGGGGTGTTCATCATCGGCTCACTCGGCACGCTGTTCACCATCGTGTACGGCATGGCCGTCTAGCTCCCCGCTGATCTAGCTCTCCGCTGAGGTTGCGTCTCCCTGATGTCGAGTCACCACACCGCGCCCGCGCGGAAACCAGCACGGCTACCGTCGTACGCGGTGGTTCGGCGAAAGGTTGAGGGGGCGTGCGCGCGATGAGTTCCGACGGTCCGCAGGACGACGAGCTCTACGGGGGCTCCGGGCAGACCCGGACGCGGCTCCCGGAGGACCCCGGCGCCCGCAGACCGGGACGTTCACCGTCCCGGTCCCTGGTGACCGTGGTCGGCGTGGTGGTGCTCCTCATCGCGGCGATCGCCTTCGCGAACCGCGGCGACGACGCCTCCGTCGGTGGCGACTCCCCCGGTACGAAGCCGGCGGCGGCCCCCACGGCCCCGACCGGCTCGAAACCGGTGTCCTCCGGATTCGCCCACGACGAACAGGGAGCGCAATCGGCTGCCGCCAACTATGCGGTTCAGCTCGGTTCGGCCGACATGTTCGACAAGGCGAAACGAGACGGCATCGTCGACGACGTCTATACGCCGTCGGCCGCCGACGCCCGGCGGGGCGATCTCGACAAGGTGTACTCCAGCGAGAGCTTCCTGACGGGCATCGGCCTCGACAAGAGCGGCTCCGCGCCGAAGGGCAGCACGTTCGTCTCCCGGGTCATCCCGGTCGGCACCAAGGCGACTGCCTACAAGGACGGCGCGGCGACCGTGTCGATCTGGTACTCGTCGCTGTTCGGCCTCGCCGGCGAGGGCACGCAGAACCCGGTGTCCGAGAGCTGGTACACGAACAGCTACAAGCTGCGCTGGGTGGACGGTGACTGGAAGGTGGAGGACTTCTCGCAGAAGGACGGCCCCGTCCCGGTCGGCCGCGACCAGCGGGCCTCCACGGCCGACGACATGGCGAAGGCCGTGCAGGAGTACGGAGGGTTCAGCTATGCCCGCTAACCGGCGACGCCGCGCCCTCTCCCTCACAGCCGTGATCACCGGCGTGCAGGCCACTGCGGTCCTCCTGGCCTCCCGGGCGTGGGCCGCCCCGGAGCCCGACCCGTCCGACAACCCCTGCGACCTCATCCGCGGCGCCGCCAGGAAGTACTGCGAACGCGGCAACGACGCCACCGGCAAGAACACCGGTGACGGCGGGACGCCCGACGTATCCAACCCCCTCGACCCCCTCTCCAGCCTCGCCAAGGGCTGCGCGGAGGCGGCCTCGTGGACCGTCGACCAGCTCAGCAACGCCGTGCAGAAGACGGCCACCGTCGACTTCACCAACCAGAAGTTCCTCCAGCAGTACGCCGTCGTGTTCGCCGCGTCGACGATCCTCACGCTCGTGCTGTGGCTGCTCGCCGTGGCCAAGCGTGCCGTGCGCGGCGTACCGCTGATGACCGCGATCTCGGAGGCCGTGGGCTTCCTCTGGCTCACCGTGCTCGCGTCGGCCTTCACCCCGCTGATCCTCTACACGGTGGTGTCGGCGGCGGACGGTGTCTCCGACGTCCTCGCGAAAGCCACCGGGAACCAGACGGACGCGTTCTTCGGGACGTTCTCCGAGGCCCTGAAGAAGGGCGACGACATCGGCGGCGGGCCGATCATGCTGATCGTCGTGTCGCTCGTGTCGATCGTCGCGGCGGGCGTGCTCTACCTGGAGCTGTACCTGCGCGCCGTCCTGCTCTACGTGGGCGCGCTGCTCGGCGTCGTCGTCTACGCGGGGCTCGTCGACAAGAACCTGTGGGGGCACGTGCGCCGCTGGGTCGGCGTCATGATCGCCGTCATTCTCGTGAAGCCGGTCATCGTGATCGTCCTCGGCCTCGCGGGGGCGCTGTCCAGCAGCGACAAGGGGCCCGGCTCCCTGGCCGCGGTCGTGTCCGGCCTCGCCATCGTGCTGCTCGCCATCTTCGCGAGCGGCATGATCTACCGCTTCGTACCCGGCTTCGGCGACGAGATGGCCAACGTACGCAAGAACCGGCTCATGCAAGGGGCCGAGGGCAAGGCCGCCGCCGTGATCAGTTCCCCCGCGGCGCTCGTCTCGCAAGGAATCAAAACCCACAGCAGCCGCCAGGACGGCGGGGGTTCGGGCGGTGGCGGAGCTTCCCAGGCCCGTCCCGCCAACCCGGCGTCCGGCGGTGTGGCCGCGCACAGCTCGCGCTCGGCCGCGTCAGGGGGAGGCGGCGGAACTGTCCCCTCCGCCGCATCCCCGCCCCGTACGAACCCGACGAAGACCCCGCACGCGAGCAACGACCGCGGGAGCAACAGCGGTAACACCGGCAAGAACGGCAACTGGCAAGGAGGTGCAGGGCGTTGACGACCCAGTCCCACGTGTCCCCTCCGGTCACGCCCCGCCGTACATATCTGATCGGTCGCGCCCGGCCGAACGCGATTGTCGGCAAGAATCGTGAGTCCGGCGAGATCGCGATGATCGTCGTGGGCGCGTTCCTCGGCATGATGTGCGGACTGCTCGTCCCCGTGCTGTCGCTGCGCATCGTGCTGCTCACCGGCTTCCCGATGCTCGCGCTGGCCGCGGTCTACGTCCCGTACAAGAACCGCACCTTCTACAAGTGGTTCGAAATCAACCGCAGTTACAAGCGCTCCCTCAAGCGCGGCACCGCCTACCGTTCGCGCACCATGGAGGCCGGCACCCGGCTCGACGGGCGTGAGGTCGAGATCGGCCCGCCCCCCGGCATCGGCAGGCTCACGTGGCTGGCCGCGCCGTTCGGGCCCGACGAGATCGCGGTCCTGCTCCACGCCGACCGGCGCACCGTCACCGCCGCCATCGAGATCGAGGGCCCCGGCGTCGGGCTGCGCGACTCGGAGGACCAGGAGGCGCTGGTCGACCGGTTCGGCACACTGCTCAAGCACGTCGCCAACGGGGACGGGTTCGTGAGCCGGCTGCAAATGCTGGCCCGCACCCTCCCCGCCGACCCCGACGCGCACAACAAGGACGTCGCCGTGCGCGGCGACGACCGCTCGCTGGGCTGGCTGCAGAAGTCGTACGACCAGCTCCAGTCCATGGTCTCGACGAGCAGCGAGCAGCACCGCGCGTACCTCGTGGCCTGCATGCACTACACGCGCGACCTGGCCGCCGAGGCCAACGCGATGGCCCGCGCCACCCGCCCGAAGGGCGGCAAGAAGGTCGACAGGGACGCCGGGCTCGCCGTCGTCATGGCGCGCGAACTCACCGACATCTGCTCGCGGTTGCAGGAGGCGGACATCCGCGTGCGGCAGCCGCTCGGGCAGGGCAGGCTCGCGTCCCTGATCCACTCCATGTACGACCCGGACCACTCCATCGACCACATCCAGGCGATGTCGAAGCGGAACGCCTGGCCGGCCGAGCTCGACGCCATGGAGCCGACGTTCCTCCAGGCCAAGACGCGCGAGTCGGCGACGCGCGCGCCGTGGTGCCACGCCACGGCGTGGGTGAAGGAGTGGCCGATGACGCCGGTGGGCGTGAACTTCCTGGCTCCGCTCCTCGTCCACACCCCGGATGTCATCCGGACCGTCGCGGTGACGATGGACCTCGAACCCACCGAGGTCGCCATCGAGCGGATGCTGACCGAGAAGACCAACGACGAGGCGGAGGCGTCCCGCGCCGCCAAGATGAACCGGACGGTCGACCCCCGCGACATCGCCGCCCACGGCCGCCTCGACCAGCGCGGCGAGGACCTGGCGAGCGGGGCGGCGGGCGTCAACCTCGTCGGCTACATCACGGTCTCCTCCCGCAACCCCGACTCGCTCGCCCGCGACAAGCGCACCATCCGCGCCTCCGCGGGCAAGTCGTACCTGAAGCTGGAGTGGTGCGACCGCGAGCACCACCGGGCGTTCGTGAACACGCTGCCGTTCGCCACCGGCATCCGCCGATGACCCCGCCGATCCCGATGTTCCCGATGTCCGCCGCCAAGTCCCCGGCCGGAAGGTAGGCGCTGCACTATGCGGGATCCGCTGACCGCTCTCACCGATACCTTCACCGCGTTCCTGTTCGGGAAGGTGGAGACGACCCGGCTTCCGGTGCGTACGTCGACGGGGCAGGCGCAGGCCGTCTATCTGCCGACGGCCGCGCCCGGCCTCGGCGACTCCGGCGTGATCATCGGCCGCGAGGTGTACTCCGGCAAGGGCTACATCTACGACCCCTTCCAGCTCTACGGTCAGCAACTTCCGGCCCCCCACTGGCTGGTCCTCGGCGAGTCCGGAAACGGCAAGTCGGCGCTCGAGAAGACGTACGTACTGCGGCAGTTGAGGTTCAAGGACCGCCAGGTCGTCGTCCTCGACGCGCAGGGCGAGGACGGCGTCGGCGAATGGAACCTCATCGCCGAGGAGCTGGGCATAACTCCCATCCGGCTCGACCCGACGGCCGCCCTGGACATGGGAATCCGCCTCAACCCCCTCGACCCGGCGATCACGACGACGGGCCAGCTCGCGCTGCTCCGCACGATCATCGAGGTCGCGCTCGGCCACGGTCTCGACGAGCGCTCCGGCTTCGCGCTGAAGGTCGCGCACGCCTACGTGAACGAGACGATCGTCGAGCGGCAGCCGGTCCTGATGGACATCGTCGAGCAGCTCCGCCACCCGGAGCCGGAGTCGGCGGAGGCCATGAACGTGGCGCTCGAGGACGTCCGGGCCTGGGGCCTGGACGTGGCGCTCGTCATCGACCGGCTCGTCGACGGTGACCTGCGCGGCATGTTCGACGGCCCGACGACGGTCGGCATCGACCTCGATGCCCCCCTGATCGTCTTCGACCTGTCCCACATCGACCGGAACTCGATCGCGATGCCGATCCTGATGGCGATCGTCGGCGTGTGGCTGGAACACACATGGATCAGGCCGGACCGCAAAAAGCGCATCTTCCTGGTCGAAGAGGCCTGGCACATCATCAACAGCCCGTTCGTGGCCCAGCTCTTTCAGCGGCTGCTGAAGTTCGGCCGTCGCCTCGGCCTGTCCTTCGTGGCGGTCGTCCACCACCTGAGCGACGTGGTCGACGGCGCGGCAGCGAAGGAAGCGGCCGCGATCCTCAAAATGGCCTCCACGAGAACGATCTACGCCCAGAAGGCCGACGAGGCGAGAGCCACGGGCCGGGTGCTCGGGCTGCCCCGCTGGGCCGTCGAGATCATCCCGACGCTCTCCCCGGGCATCGCCGTCTGGGACGTCAACGGCAACGTACAGGTGGTCAAACACCTGGTCACCGAGACGGAACGGCCCTTGGTCTTCACCGACCGGGCCATGACCGAAACGTCCTTCGAGCGCGAGCAGTTCGTGGACGACGCCCTGCACGCGGCCGAGCGCGAGGCGGAGGAACGGGCCGCCGCGTTCGTGGAGCAGCGCTTCGGCGGCTCCGAGTCCACGGTGGCGTGAGCGGTGGCATGACAGGAACGCGGGACGAGCGGGGGCGCCGGATGCAGCGGGGTTACGACCGGGACGAGCGGGGTTACCGGGAGGGACGTGGCGGCCGGGGCGGCGGCGTGCCCGACGGGCTGCTCATCGGCATCCTCGCGTTCCTCCTGGGCATGACGGTGCTGGTGTGGTCGGCGACAGGCCTGGCCGGCCTGTTCACGAAGGGCGCGTGGCCCACGGCCGTGACCTTCGGCCACACCCCGCTGGCCCTGCGCTCCCTGATCACGCACCCCCACGACATCCCCGGCGCCTGGCCGAACACCCCCACGGCGGAACTCTCCGGCTACGGCCTCGTCTGGGGCCTGGTCATCGGCCAACTGATGATCCTCGTCGTCCTGACCATCTTCATAGCGGGAACCTTCACGCGCTGGCGTGGGGTCCGGGCGGGTCGCCGCGAGGAGCGGAAGCCGGTCCCTTCGGCACGGGAGCCGGAGTTGCGGCCGCGGGGCTCCGCCCCGGACCCCGCTGGCTCTCGTCCAACGGCGGGGCTGGAAATGAACCCACTCGCCGGCGAGCGGACGGGGCCGCCAAATCAAGCCCCGCCGGCGATTGAGGCGCGGGGTCCGGGGCAGAGCCCCGCAACCGCAACCCCGGCTCCCGCAACACCGACCCGCCCGCTCCACCTCGGCCCCCCGGCCACCCGCCACCCCCTGGCCATAGAGGCAATCCAGGACGCCGAGGGCCCGGCCCTCGTCATCACGTCGGCACCGGAGGTCTGGTCAGAAACCAAGGACGCCCGCGCCAAACTCGGCCCCGTCCTCCTCTACGACCCCACCCACCTCTGCGACACCCCTGCCCGCATGCACTGGAACCCGTCCTCCGGCTGCACCGACAAGGACACCGCGGCCCAACGCGCCACCGCCCTCCTCGCCCCGACAAGACCCACCGCCAAACTCGACTCCGCCCTCGCCGAAACCGCCGAAACCCTCCTCCGCAGCTACCTGCACGCCGCCGCCGTCGACGGCAAACCGTTTCGCCACGTCCACCGCTGGTCCCAGGGCACCCAGGTCCAGGACGCCGTACGCATCCTCCGCACGAACCCGAAGGCAGCCGCCGGCACCGCGGGCGAACTCGAGGCCGCCCTCACCTCGCACCCCGAACGCCGCGACATGGCACAGGAGTTGACCGCCCGCGCCCTGTCCTCCCTCTTCACGATCCACATCCGCGAGGCCTGCACACCCAACCGAACGGATGCGCTCACCCTGGATTCCTTCATGAACGAAGGGGGCACGCTTTATGTGGTCGGTGAACCCATCGAGGACCCGAAGGGGCAGCCAGGCGCGATGCCCCTGCTCACGGCCCTCGCCTCGAGCGTGGTCGAGCACGGCCGCCGCGTGGCCGCACGGTCACCTGCCGGCCGGCTCGACCCACCAATGACGCTCGTCCTGGACGACGTCGCGGCGGTGGCTCCGCTTCCCCAACTGCCGGAGCTGCTGACCGCCGGGGCGGACCGGGGCCTGGTCACCCTGGCCCTGATCCGGTCCAGGGAACAGGCCCGCACACGCTGGCCGGACGCCGAACTCCCGCTGCCCTAGGCCCTAACGGCCGTACAGCCTCAGAAACACCGCGAGCCCGCTGCGCACCCGCGCGTCGACCTCGTCTGCCGCCATCGGCACCACCCCGAAGAACGTATCCACCGTGACGGACCCGGGGATCAGCAGCATGAAGTGCCGCCCCGCCTCAGCGGAGTTGGCCTCATCGACCGCCAGGTGCCCCTGCTCGCCGAGCCGCAACAGCGCCGCACGCACCGCCCCAGCCGTCGCCCGCGGGCCGATCCGCTGCCACTCCTCGATGACGTCGGCAGGCAGATGCGGGCCCTCCGAGATGACGTGCCGTACGAGAAGCATGTGCGGCTCATGGTCACCGCGCCGACCCACCCACTCCCGGGCGAACGCGAGCAGGTCCTTCTCCACGTCCGCCACTCGGCCCAAGTACCGCTCGATCAGCACGACATGAGCGCCCGTCACGTTCTCGGCGCTGTCGATGAGCACCTCACGGAAGAGGTTCTCCTTGCCGCCGAAGTGGTTGTAGAGCGTGCGCGTGGAGACCCCCGCCTCGGCGGCGATCTCGTCGATGCCCGCGCGCGCGTACCCCTCACGACCGAAGACCGTGCGCGCCCCGCGCAACAGCGCCTGCCGCTTCTCGACCGTGCCCTTGCGCGGGGTGTGCCGCGACTCCCGTGTCATGCCGCTCCGTCCTACGCCGTCCCGTTCCAGCCTAGGCACAGAGACCTAGGTACAACGACCGTTGCACTTCTTACAACCATCGTTGTACTTTACCGGCATGGCAACCGAACCCCACTCCGAGCCGACCCGCCCCCTCCGCATCGCGATCGTCGTCGGATCCACCCGAGACGGCCGCCTCGCCCCCACGGTGAGCACCTGGTTCACGGCCCAGGCCGAGCACCACACCCCCGAAACCCGCTACGACGTCATCGACCTGACCGACCTGGACCTCCCCGAGGCCCACCCCGGCTGGGGCCACGAACCCACCGCGGCCCAGACCGAGTTGGCCGCCCGCGTGGACGCCGCGGACGCCTTCGTGGTGATCACCCCCGAGTACAACCACAGCTTCCCGGCCCACCTGAAGCACTTCATCGACCTGCACCGCGACGAGTGGAAGGCCAAGCCCGTCGGCTTCGTCTCGTACGGCGGCGTGGGCGGCGGTCTCCGCGCCGTGGAGCAACTCCGCCTGGTCTTCGCCGAGTTGCACTGCGCCACGATCCGCGACGGCGTCAGCTTCCACCGGGCCCACGGCGGCCTCTTCACCGAGGACGGACCGGCCCACGACGAGCAGGGCGCGGCCGGCGCCGCCAAGGTCATGCTCGACCAGCTGTCCTGGTGGGCCCACGCCCTGCGCACGGCCCGAGCGGAACACCCGTACAGCTAGGGCGTGTGGCGCTTGAGCTCCATCTCGCACTCCGCCTTCGAGGGGTCGCCCGGATTCGGCACGGCCCCTCCCGTACGGACGAAGCCGAACTTCCGGTAGAACCCCTCGGCCCGCCGATTGTCCTCATGGACGTACAGCCGCACCCGCGTCACACCCTCAAGGCCGAACGCCCACTCCACGGCCGCCGAGAACAGGGCTTCCGCAAGGCCCGTCCCACGCGCCTCCGGCCGCACGAACACCGCGACGAACTGCGCCTGCCGGGCCTCGACGCGCTGCCCGAAGAAGTCCGCGGCGCCCGCCTCCTCGACGAGCACCACCACGCTGCCGTCCCAGCGTCCGCCCTCGCCGGCCCCACCGGACTCCGCGACGAACTGCAAGGCCGTCGTCCCGTGCGCCGCCCGCTCCGCGCGCCCCCGCCAGAACTCGTCCGGCTGCGCCACCGCGTCCTCGTACGTCTCCAGATACGCGAGCGGCGCCGCCGGGTCCCGCAGCGCCGCGAGCCGCAGGTCTCTCGTGGCCCGCCACTCGTCGGCCCGCACGGGCCTGATCACATAGTCCATGCATCCGCACCCTAAGGGCCCGTAGTACCCCGGTACTACGGCATTTCCGCAGCTCGATGCCCCGGTCCGACGCCCGCGAGGCCCCGCCCACGGCACCGTACAACCATGACAATCCGAGCCCTCGGCCTCACCAAACGCTACGGCGGCAGGAACGGCAAGACAGTCGTCGACGACCTCACCTTCACCGTCGAGCCCGGCACGGTCACCGGCTTCCTCGGCCCCAACGGCGCGGGCAAGTCCACGACCATGCGCATGCAGCTCGGCCTGGACACCCCGACCGCGGGCCGCGCCACGATCGGCGGCCGCGTCTACGCCACCCACCCGGCCCCGCTCACCGAGGTCGGCGCGCTCCTGGAGGCGAAGGCCGTCCACCCCGGCCGCACCGCCTTCCACCACCTCACGGCGCTCGCCCTCACGCACGGCATCCCGCGCTCCCGCGTCGAGCACATCCTCGACCTCGCGGGCCTCACCGACGTGGCGGACAAGCGGGTGAAGGGCTTCTCCCTCGGCATGGGCCAGCGCCTCGGCATCGCGGCGGAGCTCCTCGGCATCCTCATCACCGCGAACGAGTACTCGACGGGCCTGGTCCGCGCCACGATGGCCGCGGTCCCGCGCCGGCTGCCTGTCCTGTGGGCCAAGGCCGGCGTCTTCACGGCCGTCGCCTTCACGGTCACCTTCGCCACCAACCTCGGCACGTTCCTGCTCGCCCAGATCTGGCTCTCCGACAGCGACAAGGCCCTGTCCCTCACGGACTCCGGCGTGCTGCGCGCCCTCGCGGGCAACGCCGCCGGCATCACGCTCCTCAGCCTCATCGCCTTCGGCCTCGGCGCGCTGTGCCGCTCCGCACCGGCCGCGATCGGCGCGTTCGTCGGGGCCGTCATGATCCTGCCCGAGGTACTCCAGATGATCAGCAACGACGCCGTCCAGAGCGCCGTGAAGTACTCGCGGTGATGGTGGCGACGGCACTGGTCAGCAACTGGACGGGCGCCTGGCTACATATCGCGTTCGCCCAGTTCGTCGTGGTGTTCAACATCGCCCTGCGGCTGCCCCTGAGGTCGCTCGGCGGGGCGGCGGCCCTGACCGTACTGCCCATGCTCGTGAGCTTCGTCCGCTTCCCGCACGGCAGTTGGGACCAACTGATCGTGCCGCAGCTGTGGTCCCTGGCGCTGGTCACCCTCGCGGGCATCGCCGTCCGCTCCCGCCAGGACTACACCCGGTCCCTCGTCGAACGGGCCCGCCAACTCGAAGTCGAGAGCGACCAACAGGCCCGCCTCGCGGCCGCCGACGAACGCGCCCGTATCGCCCGCGAGATGCACGACATCATCGGTCACAACCTCTCCGTCATCACCGGCCTCGCCGACGGCGGCTCCTACGCTGCCGCCCGCAGCCCCGAACGGGCGGGCCAGGCCCTCACCGCCATCGCCACCACCAGCCGCCAGGCCCTCACGGAGCTCCGCCGACTCCTCGACGTACTGGGTGAGGAAGCCCCCACGCCCTCCGCGGAGTTCACCCCAGCACCCGCGCTCGACGACCTCGACTCCCTGCTCGAAGGCGTACGTTCGGCAGGGCTCCCGGTCCTCAGGAAGGTCGAGGGCGAACCGGCTCCGCTGCCCGCGGGTCTGGAACCCACGGTGTACCGAGTGGTCCAGGAGGCCCTCACCAACACCCTGAAGCACGGCGGCCCTTCGGCCACCTCCGAGCTCCTCGTCTCCTACGCCGCCGACACGGTGACCCTCACCATCACCGACACCGACCGCGGCACCCTCACCGACAGCCGGGGGACCGGCCGCGGCCTCGCAGGCATGCGGGAGCGAACGGCCCTCTACCGAGGCGCACTTGAGGCCGGACCACGACCGGCCGGCGGCTGGCGGGTACGCCTCCGCATCCCGACCCCGGAAGGGCCCACTCCGTGACGACCGTCCTCATCGTCGACGACCAGCCCATGCAGCGCTTCGGCTTCCGCATGCTCCTGGAGAGCCAGGACGACCTTCGGGTCGCGGGCGAGGCAGGCACGGGCGCGGAGGCCGTCCGCCTCGCGCCCGAACTCGCCCCCGACGTCGTCCTGATGGACATCCGCATGCCCGGCATGGACGGCATCGAGGCCACGCGCCGCATCATCGCACGGACTCCGGGGAACGACGGCCCGCCGGAAGGACCGCGCATCCTCATCCTCACGACCTTCGGCATGGACGAGTACGCGTACGCGGGCCTGCGCGCGGGCGCCTTCGGCTTCCTCATCAAGGACGCGCTCCCGGAGGAACTCCTCGCGGGCATCCGTGCGGTGGCTGCCGGCGACGCGATCGTCGCCCCCAGCCTCACTCGCCGCCTCCTCGACGCGTACGTCCACCATCTCCCGGCCGCGGCGGGCACTCCGCCGGCCGCCTTTGACCGGATGGTCGGGCCATGGGCGGGCCCCTAAACGCAGAAAAGCCCGGACCGTATCCCGGCCCGGGCTTTCCTTTTAAAATTAGTTCGGCGGCGTCCTACTCTCCCACAGGGTCCCCCCTGCAGTACCATCGGCGCTGTGAGGCTTAGCTTCCGGG
>NZ_JBEOVM010000115.1:0-19185 GCF_040295505.1 Streptomyces sp. NPDC002790
TCCCGCCCCTGGGCCGTCCCCCCCCGCGGCTCCCGGGCCGAACCCCGGGGCTCCGCCCCGGACCCCGCTGCTCAATCGCCGCAGGAGCTTAAAAGATCTGCTCAATCGCCCCAGGGGCTTGAAGGGCAGGGGCTTAAGAGTGGGAACCCAGGGCCCCACCGCGTACGTCCACAGTGGACAGAAAGCCGCTGCTCATCGCCTAGGGTTTGGGGCGAGGGCAGCGGGCACGGCAGGCAGTGAGGCGACGACGGCATGGCGCAGACGTACAAGGGCGGCGAGGGCAGCGGACCCGGAGCCGCCGGACCGGGAGCCGGACTCCCACGTCAGGGCGGCCGCCCCCTGGCCGACCGCGGCTACTGGGTGCGCGGCATCGTCCTCGCGGTGCTCGCGATCCTGCTCGCGCTCGTCATGGTGCTGCACGCGCAGATCCCCAACACCGTCGGCAACCTCGGTTCCCTGACCGAGACGTTCCTGCCCTGGCTGGGCGTCTTCATTCCGGTGCTGCTCGTCCTGGGCCTCGTACGGAAGTCGGCGACCGCGGTGATCGCGGTGCTGGCCCCGGCGATCGTCTGGTTCAACCTGTTCGGCGGGCTGCTCACCGACAAGACGGGCAGCGGCGGCGACCTGACCGTCGTCACGCACAACGTCAACGCGGAGAACGCCGACCCGGTCGGCACCGCGAAGGACGTCGCCGCGTCCGGCGCGCAGGTCATCGCCCTGGAGGAGGTGACGGCGCAGGCGCTGCCGACGTACCGGGAGACGCTCGGGAAGGCCTACCCGTACCACGCGGTCAAGGGCACCGTCGGGCTGTGGAGCAAGTACCCGCTCGCCGGCACCCAGTCCGTCGACATCAAGCTGGGCTGGACGCGGGCGCTGCGCACGACCGTCGCGACGCCGCAGGGCAAGGTCGCGGTGTACGTCGCCCACCTGCCGTCGGTGCGCGTGAAGCTCGACTCCGGGTTCACCGCCAGCCAGCGCGACCGGAGCGCGGACGCGCTCGGCGAGGCGATCACCGACGAGCCGCTGGGCAAGGTCGTCCTCCTCGGCGACCTGAACGGCACCATGAACGACCGCGCCCTGCACGGCGTCACCGCCCAGATGCGCTCCACGCAGGGCGCGGCGGGCAGCGGCTTCGGGTTCAGCTGGCCGGCCGCGTTCCCGATGGCGCGCATCGACCAGATCATGGTCAAGGGTGTGGAACCGGTCACGTCGTGGACGTTGCCGAGGACCGGGAGCGACCATCTGCCGATCGCGGCGAAGGTCGACGTGTGACGGCAGACGGTCCACCACTCGTCACGGCGTCTTAACCTCACGGAACGATCGCGGAATAGTCGGCGGGCGAGACTTTGTTCCGCACGTAAACTTACGTAGGCCACACTCACGCCGTCGCTACCCGAAAGTTCCTTCATGCCCCTCGCCCTGCTCGCGCTCGCCGCGGGTGCCTTCGGCATCGGCACGACCGAGTTCGTCATCATGGGCCTGCTGCCCAACGTCGCCGACGACCTGCACATATCGATCCCGGACGCCGGACACCTCGTCTCCGCGTACGCGCTCGGCGTGGTCATCGGCGCGCCGCTGCTCGCCGCGGTCACCGCGCGGATGCCGCGCCGCCGTGTCCTCGTTGGCCTGATGGCGCTGTTCGTCGTCGGCAACGCGGTCTCGGCGGCGGCCCCCGACTACCACTCGCTCATGCTCGCCCGCTTCGTCAGCGGACTGCCGCACGGGGCGTTCTTCGGTGTCGGCGCGGTGGTGGCGACGTCCCTCGTCGCGCCAGAACGCAAGGCCCGCTCGGTCTCGCTCATGTTCCTCGGCCTGACCATCGCCAACGTCGTCGGCGTGCCCGCCGCGACGGCGATGGGGCAGCAGCTCGGCTGGCGCGCCACGTTCCTCGCGGTCAGCGCGATCGGGCTCGTCGCGATCGCGGCGCTCCTTGCGCTGGTCCCCGCGGACCACGGGCACGCTGCGGCCGCCGCCGGTCTGCGCGGCGAGCTGCGCGCCCTGAAGTCCCTCCCGGTCTGGCTCGCGCTCGGCACGACGGTCGCCGGCTTCGGTGCGCTCTTCGCGGCGTACAGCTACGTCACGCCGATGCTCACGGACGCGGCGGGCTTCGCGGACGCGTCCGTCACCCTCCTCCTCGCCCTCTTCGGCGTCGGCGCCACCATCGGCAACCTCATGGGCGGCCGCCTCGCGGACCACTCCCTGCGTCGCACACTCTTCGGCGGCCTGCTGTCGCTGGTCGTGGTCCTGTCCCTCTTCCCGCTCCTGATGCGTACGGAGTGGAGTGCGGCGCTCGCGGTCTTCCTCCTCGGCATGGCGGCGTTCACGACGGGCTCCCCGCTCCAGCTGATCGTGATGGAGAAGGCCTCCGCGGCCCCCTCCCTCGCCTCGTCCGCGAACCAGGCGGCCTTCAACCTGGCCAACGCCGGCGGCGCCTGGATCGGCGGCCTCGCGCTCGCCGCGGGCTTCGGGGCGACGTCCCCGGCGCTCACCGGCGCGGCCCTCGCCGTACTCGGAGTGGGCGTCGCGTCGGTCGCGTACGCGGTGGACCGGGGTCGGGGTGCGGCGACACCGGGGCGGTTGGTGGCCTCGCATGTTCCGGAGCCGGCGGAGTCCTCCGTACGACACTGAGGCGTACGCAACTGAGGGCGCGGCCGCGCTTCGGGGGTGCGCCCCTGTGGGCTTCCGCGCGCTGGTCCGGATGCGTGACGGTTCAGCCTGGGTACCGTTGTACTGAGTGACCGTCTAGACAGACAGGACAGAGGGGGCGGCGATGCGCTGGCAGGTTCAGGAAGCGAAGCAGAAGTTCAGCGAAGTGCTCCGGCATGCCATTGCCGACGGTCCGCAGATCGTCACCCGGCATGGGGAGGAGTTCGCGGTCGTGCTGGACATAAGGGAGTACCGGAAGCTCAAGGGGGAGGAGCAGGACTTCAAGGAGTACCTGTTGCGGGGACCCGAGTCCGAGGAGTTCGCCGAGATCATGGAAGGGATCGTGGGCAGCCGGGACTTCCCGGGTGCCCCGGTCTGGGGGGACGACGAGTGACGACCTATCTGCTCGACACGAACACGGTCTCGGAACTGCGCAGACCCCGCCCCTCCCCCCAGGCGATCGCCTGGTACGAAGCGCAGCGCTCGGACGACCTCTTCACCAGCGTGGTGGCTGTCGGTGAAATGCGGCGTGGGGTGGAGCTGATGCGCCGTCGGGATCTCGCCCAGGCCGAGGCGCTGGACGTCTGGCTGAGCGGTGTACTGCGCGGGTTCGGCGAGCGGGTGCTGCCCGTGACCGGGGAGATCGCGGAGGTGTGGGGCCGTTTCCAAGGGGAGCGCGGACCGCTGGCGGTCGCCGACTGCTACCTGGCGGCCACGGCGCGGGTGCACGGCATGACGCTCGCCACGCGCAACGTCAAGGACATGGCCCGCACCGGCGTCGACATCGTCAACCCCTTTGAGTGCGAAGGAGATTGAGCCCGGCCCTGTGGGGGTGCCGCACCCTGGCACCCCCACAGGCGGTGGTCAGCCCCGGTACCCCAGCACCGTCATCATCCCCGCCTCCGAGTGGTACACGTTGTGGCAGTGGACCATCCACAGGCCGGGGTTGTCCGCGTCGAAGTCGGCCGTCACCGTGGCGTTCGGGAGGACGATCGCGGTGTCCTTGCGGGGGCCGCCCGCCGCGTTCGCCAGGGAGAACGTGTGGCCGTGCAGGTGGACCGGGTGCCACATCGACGTCGAGTTGGCGAAGACCAGGCGGACCCGTTCACCCGCCCGCACCGGGTAACGCTGATCCGCGTCGTACGGCTTCTTGTTGAACGCCCAGTCGTACTTGGCCATCCCGCCGGTCAGCTGGAGCTTGATGGTGCGATCCGGCTTACGGGACTCCAGCGCGACCGAGTCGTCCGCGCGGAGCTTGTCCGCCGTCAGCAGGCGGCCGTCCAACTCCTTGGGGCGGGCCGAAGCGGCCGGCGTCGCACCCGAACCCGTACGCAGCACCGCCATCCCCGACGCCTTCTTGCCCTCCGCCAGAGCCGTCAGCGGGAACACCCCGTCGCCCGCCGTGACCAGCACGTCGTACCGCTCGCCCATCCCGAGCAGCAGCGAGTCCGTCTTCGCGTGCCGCACCGGGAACCCGTCCGTGTGCGTCACCGTCATCTCGTGGCCGCCGAGCGCGACGCGGAACGCCGTGTCGCCGCCCGCGTTGATGAACCGGATCCGGACGCGGTCGCCGGGGTGGGCTTCGAAGGACGAAGGGGCTCCCGGCGTACGGCCGTTGACGAGGTAGTGCGGGTACTTCACGTCACCCGCGTCGCCGCCGAGCAGCTCGCTCTTCGCGCCCATCATCATGCGGGAGGGGCTGTCCGCGGAGGGGGAGGACGTCTCCCCGGAGTCCATCGACATCGACATGCCGTGCGCGCCGTGGTCCATGCCCCCGTTCTCCATGCCTCCGCCCCCGTGGTCCATCCCCTTGCGGAGCTCCTTGAGTACCGCGTCCGGCGTCGAGCCGGCCACCCCGTCGACCCAGTCGTCGAGGACGACCACCCACTCCTTGTCGTAGGAGAGCGGCTCCTTCGGGTCCTCCACGATCAGCGGCGCGTACAGGCCGCGGTCCTGCTGGGTGCCCGAGTGCGGGTGGAACCAGTACGTGCCCGGGTGCGCGACCTTGAAGCGGTACGTGAAGTCGGCGCCCGGCGCGACGGACTTCTGGGTCAGGTCCGGTACGCCGTCCATGTCGTTGCGCAGCGCGATGCCGTGCCAGTGCATCGACGTGGGTTCGGGGAGGTGGTTGGCGAGGGTGAGGTCGAGCGTGTCGCCGGCCGTGACCCTGACCTCCTTGCCGGGCAGATCGCCGCCGTACGACCAGGACTTGACGGTGCGTTCGCCCAGGTCGAGCGGGGTCGCGGCGGCCGTGAGCCGGACCTCGCGGACCCGGCCGCCGGCGCCGCGCCTCTTCTCGGCGGCGGCGACCTCCTTGCCGGCCGGGTCGACGTAGCCGCGCGGTGCGGCGGCGTCGTTCGTTCCGGTCGTCCCGGAGGAGCAGGCCGCCAGCGTTCCCGTGCCGGCCACGGCGATCGCCGCGCCGAGCAGGGTGCGTCGAGTAGGGGTGCGCGGAGTTTCCTTGCGCATGCGTGTGTACCTCGCTGTCGATGAAGCTGCGATGAGGGTGAATTCAGGCGTGCGAAATCGCGCGCAGGCCTAAATGCGCAGTACCGACAGTCGAGAGAGGAGTCTTCGGGGCGGGGGAGGGTTCGGGCGCTGGGCGAAGGCGAGGCCGCGGGCGTGCGGCCTCGGCGCCACCGCCGTGAGCAACGGGCGCAGCACCGCCGCCGTCAGCAACAGCAGCGTGAGCGAACCGAGCACCGCGAGGCACACGTTCAGCGGGTCCATGCCGCCGTGGCCGGGGGAGTCGGGGGCGTGCTCGTGCACGGCGGGCGCGTGGTGGGGCGCCGCGTGCGCCGACGCGGCGGGCATGGGCATGGACATGGACATGGACATGGACGTGGACACGGACATGGGCGCCGCGTCCGCCGTGTGACCTGACGTGTGATCCGCCGCGTGCCCCGTCGGATGGCCCAACGTATGCATCCCGACGACCCCGAGGAGCAGCGCCGCGAACAGCAGCATCCGCTGCCACCGCCCGGTGCCGCTTCGCGTCCTCGCCATGCCCGCACCCTACCCCCACCCGGTATCCGGTGAGGCGCGGCCTCCCTGCGGTCTCCCTATGGAGTCCTGAGCCCCGGCGGCGGGTGAGCGCCCACCCGCCGCCGGGGTGTCCTGGAGGTCAGCGGCGGTACGAGCGCACGTAACCCGGAGCCGGCGAGCCGACCCCCGTCACGTCGTCGTAGCCCCTGACGGCCTTCAGGGAGGCGTCCTTGCCGAGGCTGCGCACAGACGTGAGCAGGCCCTCGGAGGAGTCGTAACTGTTGGCGTAGTCGACGCGGACCACGGCGAGGTCCTTGCCGGTGGGCCTGTCGACCACGTCGTGGTACTTCGCCGTGCCGTACCGGTCGTAGATCGCCGGGTTCGCGAAGCCGAGCGGCTTGCCGCCGCCCGTCTGCTGCGCGAGCGCCTGCACACCCGCGACGACCGGCGCGGCGAGCGAGGTGCCGCCGATCCGGTACTCGTCGTAGGCCTGCGAGCCGTCGGGCAGGGTCTGCGTCTGACCCACCAGGAAGCCGGTGTTCGGGTCGGCGATGGCAGAGATGTCCGGGACGACGCGGTTCTTGCCGCCGTTGGCACCGGCCAGCGCGTCCGGCACGACGCCCTTCTGGTAGTCGGGCTGCGCGACCGTCTTGCTGGTGCCGCCGCCCGCGCCCGAGGTGTAGGCGCCCGGGAAGTCGGTCCAACTCTTGCTGTCCGCCGCCAAGTTGGACTTCAGCGTGCCCCAGCCGGTCTCCCACTGGTACTTGTCGCCCTTGCCGACCGCGAGGGAGGTGCCGCCGACGGCCGTCACCCACGCCGAGTTGGCGGGCGTGTCGACCTGCTTCGTACCCGTCGACGCGACGTTGTCGCCGTTGTCGCCGGAGGAGAAGTAGAAGCCGATGCCCTCGACGGCGCCCAGCTGGAACACCTGGTCGTACGCGGCGGCCAGCTCGGGCGTCTGGTTGGCCTCGATGTCGCCCCACGAGTTGGAGACGATGTCGGCCAGGTGGTTGTCGACGACCTTGCCGAGCGAGTCGAGCAGATCGTCGTCGTAGCAGGAGGCCGCGCCCACGTACGTGATGTCGGCGGCCGGGGCCGTGGCGTGCACGGCCTCGACGTCGAGGGTCTCCTCGCCGTACCAGCCGGCCGCGTCGCACTCCTCGGTCTTCGTGTACTTCTTCGGCAGCACCTGCTTCAACTGCCGGGTGTTGTACGCCGCGTCCCCGTGCTTCTTCGCGTACGTCGCCGCGTCCTTGGCGATGGTCGGCGAGGCGTACGCGTCGGTGATCGCGACCTTGACTCCCTTGCCGGTCGCCTTCCCCGCGCCGTACGCGGCACGCAGCTGCTTGCCGGTGTAGCCCTTCGGGGCGTACGGGATCTTGCCGCCGTACGCGTCCGGGAGCGTGGTGGCGGTCTTCGACCCGTAGTACGTGGAGAACGGTCCGGCATTGCGGAACACGGCGCTCGGCGGCGGCAACTGGTCCTGCTTCGTCGCCTTGTGCGGGGCGCTGTCGAGCCCGGTGACCGTGAGCACGGCGCCGTCGAGGGAAGCGGGCACGGACGCGGCGGCGGACGGGGCGCGGTAGGTGTGCCCGCCCTTCTTGTAGTCGTGCAGTTGCGTGCCGAAGGCCTTCTCGGTGGCGGCCACGTCGCCCGACACGGAGAGGTAGTGCGCGGTGGAACCGGTCACGGTGAGGCCCGAGGACTTCAGCCAGGCCGTGACCTCGGCTATCTGCTCCTTCGTCGCCCCGAAGCGGCCGCGCGCCTCCTTGGCGCTCAGATACTTCTGGTACTGCCCGGACGACGGGTCGGCCACGGCCTTCGCGTACGCGGCGAGGCCCTTGGCGTCCCGGCCGGCCAGGTAGACGCGCGAGGTGACCTTGCCGCCGTCGGCCGTGTCGCCCTTGTCGGCGGAGCCGGTGGCCCACAGCGGCCTGGTGCCGGAGAGCGTGTCGCGGTTCGGCTGGGCGTGGGCCGGGGCGGCGAGCGCGAGGGCGCCGGCCAGCAGCGGAAGGGTGGCCGCGAGGCTCAGGCCCGCCCGGGTGCGGCGTGCGCCGCGATTGGATCTCATACGGAACCCCCTGCGTAGAGGTGCTCAGGTGCTGAGGTGCGGAGAGCACGGTGCTGCGGCGCATGTGTAATGCACACGCAGAAAGGCCCACTCTTGCCAACAACCGTTCACGCGGGGGAAATGGGACGATCAAGAAGACGTCAAGTCGGCTCAACTCCGGTCGGGATGGGCCGATTTGGGCGCATCGGGGGCGGCGGTGCAGCCTGTTGTGCAGAGCCGTCGGCGGTCATCGGGGCACTGCGTCCACACGGTGGGCGCAGGGCGGGCACTATGACCCTGAGGGGGTCGACAGGCACTATGAACACATTGCCGGCCGAGCAGAGACGATCAAGGTCGGCAACGCGCAGGAAACCGGCGTGTGGTGGGATGTGTCCAGGCCCTCTGGACGGCATGGGAGCAGTAGGCCTGACCAGCAAGGATGGGTGGAAGCGAGAGATGGACAAGCAGCAGGAGTTCGTGCTCCGTACCCTGGAGGAGCGCGACATCCGGTTCGTACGTCTGTGGTTCACGGACGTGCTGGGCTTCCTGAAGTCGGTGGCCGTGGCCCCGGCCGAGCTGGAACAGGCGTTTGACGAGGGCATCGGCTTCGACGGCTCGGCGATCGAGGGCTTCGCCCGGGTCTACGAGTCCGACATGATCGCCAAGCCGGACCCGGGCACGTTCCAGGTCCTGCCGTGGCGCGCGGAGGCCCCCGGCACGGCGCGCATGTTCTGCGACATCCTGATGCCCGACGGTTCGCCGTCCTTCGCCGACCCGCGCTACGTCCTGAAGCGGGCCCTGGCCAAGACCTCCGACCTCGGCTTCACGTTCTACACCCACCCCGAGATCGAGTTCTTCCTGCTCAAGGACAAGCCGCTGGACGGCACCCGCCCGGTGCCCGCCGACACCTCCGGCTACTTCGACCACACCCCGCAGAACGTGGGCATGGACTTCCGCCGCCAGGCGATCACCATGCTGGAGTCGATGGGTATCTCGGTCGAGTTCTCCCACCACGAGGGCGCTCCCGGCCAGCAGGAGATCGACCTCCGCTACGCCGACGCGCTCTCCACGGCGGACAACATCATGACGTTCCGCCTGGTCATGAAGCAGGTGGCGCTGGAGCAGGGCGTCCAGGCCACCTTCATGCCGAAGCCGTTCTCGGAACACCCGGGCAGCGGAATGCACACGCACCTCTCCCTCTTCGAGGGCGACCGGAACGCGTTCTACGAGTCGGGCGCCGAGTACCAGCTCTCCAAGGTCGGCCGCTCCTTCATCGCGGGCCTGCTGAAGCACGCCGCGGAGATCTCGGCCGTCACCAACCAGTGGGTCAATTCCTACAAGCGGATCTGGGGCGGCTCCGAGCGCACCGCCGGCGCCGGCGGCGAGGCCCCGTCCTACATCTGCTGGGGCCACAACAACCGCTCGGCCCTCATCCGCGTCCCGATGTACAAGCCCGGCAAGACGGGCTCGGCCCGCGTCGAGGTCCGCTCCATCGACTCGGGCGCCAACCCGTACCTCACGTACGCGGTCCTCCTGGCGGCGGGCTTGAAGGGCATCGAAGAGGGCTACGAACTCCCTCCGGGCGCCGACGACGACGTCTGGGCCCTCTCCGACGCGGAACGCCGCGCGATGGGCATCGAGCCCCTCCCACAGAACCTCGGCGAGGCGATCACCCTGATGGAACGCTCGGAACTGGTCGCGGAAACGCTGGGCGAGCACGTCTACGACTTCTTCCTCCGGAACAAGAAGCAGGAGTGGGAGGAGTACCGCTCGGAGGTCACGGCGTTCGAGCTGAGGAAGAACTTGCCGGTGCTGTAGGCGTAGGTCAGAGCGGTTTCCGCTCGTTTCCCCGAGAGGGCCCACGGTCGATGACCGTGGGCCCTCTCGGCTGTCTGCCGTGCTGGCCGAAACGGTACCGCTCTGAGTAATCGCGTCCTTACGTCGTGTCAGTGGCGTGTGCTGTCATATGACCAGAGCGGGTGCATCAACGCAGCTGATCTGAGGGGGAGTTCGGTCATGGGGGTACGGGGCGGGCGTCGGGTGAGCGGGCGGCGCCCGGCACGGCGTACGGCTCGTCGGCGGGTGAGGCGTCGCTCCAGGAAGCGGGACGAGCGGATCGCCCTCCTGGGCGGTGGTGTCGTCGTGGCGGTCGGTGTGGTGATGGCCGCTGTGCGATGGCTGCTCGGGCACTGGTGGCTGCTCGTCCTCATCGTCGCGCTCGCCTCGGCCGTGGGCGGCTTCTGGCTCCAGCGGGGCCGGCAGCGGGCCGAGTGGCAGCGGGTCCGCGCGCGGTCGCTACGGCTGCGCATAGCGGAGATGGACGCGCTGGATCACCGGGCGTTCGAGTTCGCCGTCCGGGACCTGATGCGCCGGGACGGCTGTGCGGCCGAGCGGATCGGTGGCGCCGGTGACGACGCCTGCGACGTACGGGCCACCGACCCGGCCGGTCGAATCTGGGCGGTCCAGTGCAAGCACCGCCGCGACGGGGACCGTGGCTCGGCCGTCGGCGTGGGGGTGCTGCAACAGGTCAACGGCACGGCCCGGCAGGTCCACGGGGCGGATGTCGCGGTCGTGCTCACCAACGGGCGGTTCTCCTCGAAGGCGGTCCCGTGGGGCCGGGAGCACCGCATCCACCTCGTCGACCGGCGCGTACTGGGCGAGTGGGCCGCAGGATCCCGGCCGCTCTGGGAACTTCTCGATCGCATCCCGCCACCACGGCGACCGAGGCACGATCCTGACCAGAAGGGGAGTTGGGCCAAGTGATCCTGACGCTCAACGTGGCGTTGCTGCTGGCCGTGATCGTCTACTTCCGCATAGGCCGGCTGGGTCGGTTCCAGAGCAAGGCCAGCCAGTGGACGAACGTGTTCATCGTGCTGGTGCTCGGTGTGCTCATCGCGCCGACCGGGTTCGGACAGGCGATTATCGCCGTTCTGGGCAACGTCGTGCAGAGCATCTCGGCCTCCGCCGGCCCGTGAGGCCTACAACGCGTCCCGCAACGGCACAGCGGAGCGCTTGTGGTATTCCTGGATGGCCCAGCCGTTGCCGTCCGGGTCCGTGAAGTGCATGAAAGTGCCGCCGTCGTCGGGGCCGTACTGGATCGGTTCCGAGACGTCCAGGCCGCGGGCGCGGAGTTCTTCGTGGGCCGTCTTGATGTCGCTGACGACCAGTTGCAGGCCGTGGTACGTGCCGGGGGCCGCCGTGCCCGTCGGGCTCGGGAGGCCGGTGGTGAGGGCGATCGAGCAGCCGGAGCCCGGCGGGGTGAGCTGGACGACGCGGGCGCCCGGCATCACCTCGCGGTCGACGTCGCAGTGGAAGCCGGCCTTGTCGACGTAGAAGGCCTTCGCGCGGTCGATGTCGGAGACCGGGAGGGGGATTACTTCCAGGGTCATGTCCATGGAGGTAAACGTAGGGGCGAATCGGTGGTTCCGGGCCGGTGGTGCCGGGTGGTCGTTCGGGTGGTCATTCGAATTGCCAGCGGGTCTGCGTGAACTTCTCGCCCTTGCCGAAGCCGAAGACCGTGCGCGGCGGCACCGCGTAGACCAGGGACGGCCCCTCCTGGCCCTGGAACGCGCCGTCGGCGCGGACCTCGAAGTGCCAGGCCGGGCCGTACTTCTCCTCCCAGGCCTTGGCGAGGGCGTGCAGGCGCTCCGCTTCCGTGACCCGCGTCGCCCGCCCCTCGACCACCACGTCGAAGCCCGCCGCCCAGGCGTTCGTGCCAGTGGTGAGGACGACCTCCGGGTTCTCCGCGAGGTTGAGCGACTTGCGTTCGCGGTCACCGGAGGTGAAGTGCAGGGATCCGTCCAGCCAGACGGCGAGGAGGGGCGTGACGTGCGGGCGGCCGCCGGGGCGCACCGTGGAGATCCAGAACAGCTCGGCGCCGGTCAGCAGCCGTTCGGCCGCCGCCCACGGGGTGGGTTCGGCGCCGGGGGAGCTGTAGCGCGGGTCGATCGACGTGCGCGGGGTGTCGGGGCGGGTGTGGTGCGGCATCGAGGGCGTCCCTTCGTCGTACGTGGCCACGCGTACACAGGTGGGGACCTGCCGCGGCCGCACAACTCATCGGTGCAGCCCGGAGGGCAGTAGGCTCAAGGCCACCGTTGATCGAACAGGAGGCCGGGCGATGATGTCGGTGCCGCACGAAGGGGGACGGTGGACGGGCGGCCGCAGAAGCAGCACCTTCACCCGGCTGCTGCGACTCGGCTTCACCGATCCGTCCACCGCCGAGCGACTGCTCGACGACCCCGCCCTGTCCGCCGTGCGCTCCGACCCGCTGCTCCTGGACGCGCTCGGCGCCGCCGCCGACCCGGACCTGGCACTCCTCGGCCTCGTCAGGCTGGTCGAGGCCCAGGAGGACGAGACGGCGCGGCGCGAGCTGCTCGACACGCTCGTCGCGGCGAAGCCGCTGCGCGACCGGCTGCTCGGCGTCCTCGGTTCCTCCGAGGCGCTGGCCGACCACCTCGCCCGGCACTCGAAGGACTGGCGGGCCCTGGTCACGTACGAGGCGGGCGATCTGCACCCCGGCGTCGAGGAGTTCGAGCGGGGGCTCGCCGACGCCACCGACGAGTCGTCGCTGCGCGTCGCCTACCGGCGCTGCCTGCTGTCCATCGCCGCCCGCGACGTGTGCGGCACGACCGACATCACCGAGACCGCCGCCGAACTCGCCGACCTGGCGACGGCGACGCTGCGCGCGGCCCTCGCCATCGCCCGCACAGCGTCCCCCGCCGACGCAGCGCTGTGCCGGCTCGCCGTGATCGCGATGGGCAAGTGCGGTGGCCATGAGCTGAATTACATCTCCGATGTCGACGTCATTTTCGTCGGGGAGCCCGCCGACGGGTCCGCCGACGAGGGCAAGGCCATCCAGGCCGCCACCCGGCTCGCCTCGCACATGATGCGGATCTGCTCCGACACGACCGTCGAGGGCACCATCTGGCCCGTCGACGCCAATCTGCGCCCCGAGGGGCGCAACGGGCCGCTCGTCAGGACGCTGTCCTCGCATCTCGCCTACTACCAGCGCTGGGCCAAGACCTGGGAGTTCCAGGCGCTGCTCAAGGCCCGCCCGGTCGCGGGCGACCCGGACCTCGGCGAGGAGTACGTCGCCGCCGTGTCGCCGATGGTGTGGCAGGTGTCCGAGCGGGACAACTTCGTGCCCGACGTACAGAAGATGCGCAAGCGGGTCGTGGCGAACATCCCCGTCGGTGACGTGGACCGCGAGCTGAAGCTCGGGCCCGGCGGCCTGCGCGACGTCGAATTCGCCGTGCAGCTGCTGCAGTTGGTGCACGGGCGCGCGGACACCGCGCTGCGCAGCGGGACGACCCTGAAGGCGCTCGCCGCGCTCGCCGACGGCGGATACGTGGGCCGGGTCGACTCCGTGCAGCTCGACGACGCCTACCGGTTCCTGCGCACGCTCGAACACCGCATCCAGCTCTACAAGTTGCGGCGCACCCACATGGTGCCCGAGGGCGATGCCGACCTGCGCCGCATCGGCCGCTCGATGGGCATGCGCACGGAACCCATCACGGACCTCAAGCGGGCCTGGAGGCGGCACACGTCCGTCGTCCGCCGCCTGCACGAGAAGCTGTTCTACCGGCCGCTGCTCGACGCCGTCGCCCAACTCGCCCCGGGTGAGACCAGGTTGCGCGCCGACGCGGCCCGCGAGCGCCTCGTCGCACTCGGCTACGCCGACCCGAGCGCCGCGATGCGCCACCTGGAGGCGCTGGCCTCCGGGGTCAGCCGCAAGGCCGCCATCCAGCGGACGCTGCTGCCGGTGCTGCTCGGCTGGTTCGCGGATTCCGCCGACCCGGACGCGGGGCTGCTCAACTTCCGCAAGGTGTCCGACGCGTTGGGCAAAACACCCTGGTACCTGCGGCTGCTGCGCGACGAGGGCGCGGCCGCGGAGAACCTCGCCCGGATCCTGTCGGCCGGCCGCCTCGCCCCCGACCTCCTGATGCGCGCCCCCGAATCGGTGGCGCTGCTCGGCGACGAGCGGGGCCTGGAGCCGCGCGGACACGCCCAGTTGGAGCAGGAGGCGGTCGCGGCGGTACGGCGGGCGGACGGTGCCGAGCAGGCCGTCGCCTCGGCGCGCGCGGTGCGCCGCCGCGAGCTGCTGCGCACGGCTGCCGCCGACATCATCGCCTCGTACGGCACCGAGGACACCCCCGCCGTCGCCGACCAGGGCGCCCTGGTGGACCAAGTGGGCTCCGCCGTATCGGACTTGACGGCCGCCGCGCTCGGCGGGACCTTGCGGGCCGTGGTCCGTGACGGCTGGGGCGACACCCTGCCGACCCGCTTCGCCATCATCGCCATGGGCCGCTTCGGCGGGCACGAGCTGAGTTACGGCTCCGACGCCGACGTGCTGTTCGTGCACGAGCCCCGTGAGGGCGTCGACGACCAGGAGGCCGCGCGGGCCGCCAACAAGGTCGTCTCCGAGATGCGCCGACTCCTCGCCTTGCCGAGCGCCGATCCGCCGCTGCTCATCGACGCGGACCTGCGCCCCGAGGGCAAGTCCGGCCCGCTGGTGCGCACGCTCAAGTCCTACGCGGCGTACTACCGCCGTTGGTCCCTGGTGTGGGAGTCGCAGGCGCTGCTGCGGGCCCAACCCGTCGCAGGTGACGAGGAGTTGAGCCGCGCGTTCGTCGATCTGGTCGACCCGCTGCGCTATCCAGCCGAAGGCCTCGGCGACGATGCCGTACTGGAGATCCGCCGCCTCAAGGCCCGCATGGAGTCGGAGCGGCTGCCGCGCGGCGCCGACCCCACGCTCCACACGAAGCTGGGCCGCGGGGGCCTGTCGGACGTCGAGTGGACGGTGCAGCTGCTTCAGCTCAGGCACGGCTGGGCGGAACCGGGCCTGCGCACCACCCGCACCCGCGAGGCCCTCGCCGCCGCGTGCGCCGCCGAGCTGATCCCCGCCGAGGAGGCGGCGATCCTCGACGAGGCGTGGGTCCTCGCCACGCGCGTGCGCAACGCGGTGATGCTGGTGCGCGGCAGGCCGGGCGACACGTTCCCCTCGGACGGGCGTGAACTCGGCGCCGTGGGACGCTACTTGGGGTACGACCCCGGGCACGTGGGCGACATGCTGGACGACTACCGCCGCACCACGCGCCGCGCACGCGCCGTGATGGAGGAGCGCTTCTACGGCGGGTGACGCGGCCGGTGCCGAATCAAGCCCGAGCAGCCCTACGTGTCAGGCAGCCCTACGCGTCGAGCAGCACCCGGCAGCGCGCGACGAACCCGGTGAGCGCCAGCTCGAACGCCGCGTCCGTACGGCTCTCGGGCCCGGCGGCCAGGGCCCGTTCGAGCAGCGGGGTCCGCCCCTCCTCCGTCGGCTCCCACATGGTGTCGGGCGCCGCCATGTCGAGCGCCGAGCCGAGCACCAGGTTGTCCAGGGCGATGATCACCGGCATCACGTCCGGCAGCGCGAACCCGGCGTCGAGCAGTAGCGCCACCCCCAGCTCGTACTGCGCGAGGACCCGGGGAGCCCGCACCGGGTGGGTCGTCAGGAGCGGGATCGCCTTGGGGTGCGCGGCGAACGCGGCGCGGTAGGAGCGGGCCCACCCGGCGATCCCCTCGTCCCACGGGAGGCCCGAGGTCAGCGGTGTCTCGTCGATCGCGGAGCAGATCCGCTCGCGCAGCAGCTCCACTATGCCGTCCCGGCCGTCCACGTGGTGGTAGAGCGAGCCGGTCTGCACGCCCAGGCTGCGCGCCACCTGCGGGACGCTGAACTCGCCGTGCTCGTCGACGACGGCGAGCGCCGCCGTGGTGATCCGCTCCCGGTCGAGGAGGGATGTGCGCGGCCGCCCCATTCCGGTTCCTCCTCAGTGGTCACAGTCGGCTGCGGAAAATCGGGTCTTCCCGTATGCCCAACGGGAGGCTACATTGCGGAAACCAAAAGCCTTTAGATTTACGCCCGTCCGCAGTGCGGGCCTGCCGCCGCCAGAAGGGCTTCCTTCCGCATGCCCGAGACCTCTTCAAAGACGAAGACGCAGAACAAGACGCAGACCGGGACCGCACCGCCGAGCGCGTCGCCCAGCCTGCGCACCGGCACCCTCGGCACCTCCGACATCGCGTTCTTCGTGATCTCCGCCGCCGCCCCGCTCACCGTCATGGCGGGCGTCGCGCCCATCGCCATCGCTCTCGGCGGCGTCGGAGCGCCCGCCGGGTACCTGCTCGCCGGCATCACCCTCGCGGTCTTCGCCGTCGGCTTCACCGCGATGAGCCGCCACGTCAGCGGCGGCGGCGCCTTCTACTCGTACATCGCGCAGGGCCTCGGCAAACCGGCCGGAATCGGGGCGGCGCTGCTCGCGATGGTCGGCTACAACGGCATGGAGATCGGCGTCTACGGGCTCCTCGGCTCCGCCACGCAGGACACCGTCCACGCCCTGTTCGGCACGGACGTGCCCTGGCTCCCGGTCTCCCTCGTGGGCCTGGTCCTGATCTGGTACGGCGGTTTCCGCTCGATCGACTTCGGCGCGAAGGTGCTCGGCGTGCTGCTGGTCGCGGAGACGGGCATCCTGCTCCTGCTCGCGGGCGGCGTGCTCCTCAAGGGCGGCGCGCACGGCCTGTCCGCGGCCTCCTTCGCGCCCGGCAACGTCCTCGTGCCCGGCACGGCCGCCGTCCTCGCCTTCGCGTTCGCCGCGTTCACCGGCTTCGAGTCGACCGTCATCTACCGGCGCGAGGCCCGCGACCCGGACCGTACGGTGCCGCGCGCCACGTACATCGCGGTCGCCTTCCTCGGCCTCTTCTACGCCTTCACCGTCTGGATCGCCATCCAGTCCTTCGGCGACGCGGCCGTCGTCAAGGCCGCGGGCGACGACCCGGCGAACCTCTTCTTCACCGCGATCACCACCTTCGTCGGCGGCTGGGCGGCGGACCTGATGCACATCTTCATCGTCACCAGCGTCATCGCCTCGCTCCTCGCCTTCCACAACGCGATCAACCGGTACGCGCTCGCTCTCGCCGACGAGGGTGTCCTGCCGCGGGCCGTCGCCCGCATCCACCCCAAGCACCGTTCCCCCTACGTCGCCGGGCTCGCGCAGACGGTGCTCGGCGCGGTCGTCGTGCTCGGGTTCTGGGCGGCGGGCGCGGACCCGTACGACCAGCTCCTCCTGTGGGTCAACACCCCCGGGATGCTGGGCCTGATGGCCCTCCAGCTCCTCGCGGCGCTCGCCGTCCCGTTCTTCTTCCGGCGGATCACGCACGAGGAGGGGGTGGTGCGGACGGTCGTGGCGCCGGTCGCCGCGACGCTGCTCCTGGCGGTGGCGATCGCCCTGGTCGCCACGCACATCGACCTCTTCACGGGGGCGTCTCCGCTGGTCAACTGGATCCTGCTGGCGGTCGCCCCGGCGGTCTTCGTGCTGGGCCTGGGATTGGCATGGCGCCTACGCCGTTCCCGCCCGGCCACGTACGCCCGCTTCGGCCAGTAACAGCTCCCGCCCCGGGGCTCCGCCCCGCACCCCGCGCCTCAATCGCCGGCGGGGCTGGAAAGATCGGGGCTCCGCCCCGGACCCCGCGCCTCAATCGCCGGCGGGGCTGGAAAGATCGGGGCTCCGCCCCGCACCCCACGCCTCAAACGCTGGCGGGGCTTGAAAGTCGCCTCAGACGCCGGCGGGCTGGAAAGGCCTGCTCAATCGCCGCAGGGGCTGGATGTGGGCGGGCGAGCCAATCAAGCCCCTGCGGCGATTGAGCAGCGGGGTCTGGGGCGGAGCCCCAGGGCGGGAGCCGGTGCCGGTGGGGGCGCGGAGCGCAAACCGGACCACAGCAGCACCGCACACACCGACACGACCGAGACGACCCGAAACGGAGTGAACCGCACCGATGCCATCCGCCGACCTCCTCCTCACCAACACCCACATCCGCACACTCGACCCCACCCAGCCGAGGGCAACCGCCCTGGCTCTGGCCGGAGGCCGCATCGTGGCGGTCGGTGACACGGACGACCTCGTCCGGGACTGGACCGGGCCGCACACCGAACGGCTCGACCTGGCGGACGCCCACGTCGTGCCCGGCCTCGTCGACTCCCACAGCCACCCCGTCTGGGGCCTGGAAATGGCGACCGGCGTCGACCTCAGCGGCGTGACCGACCTAAACGGACTCCGCGCCGCCCTGCGCACAGCCGAACGGCTCAAGGGCTGGGTCGTCGGGTGGGGGCTCGACCACAACGCCTTCGAGGGGCGGACCGTCCACCGCGAACTCATCGAGGACGTGCTCGGCGGCGCACCCGCCTTCCTGCGCCTGTACGACGGCCACTCCGCGCTGGTCACCGGCGCCGCCCTCGACGCCGCGAAGGTCACCGGGCCGCGCTCCTTCGACCAGCGGGCCGAGATCGTCTGCGACGGCGACGGGCGGCCCACCGGATACCTCGTCGAGCACGCCGCCATGGACCTCGTGTACGAGGTCGCGCCCCGGGCCTCGGCCCAGGACCGCCGGGCAGGACTCGTCGAGCTGCTGGGCACCATGGCCGCCACCGGTCTCACCGGGGCCCACGTCATGGACGGCTCGGGGCTCGACCTGCTCGCCGCCGTGGAGGAGGACACCGATCTGCCGCTGCGGCTCACCGTCTCGCCCTGGTGCATGCCGGGCGTGGACCGGGCCGGGCTCGACGAGCTGGTGGAACTGCAGAAGCGGGCGGGGCGCCGCTGGCGGGTCGGTGGCGTCAAGTTCTTCATGGACGGCACCGTCGAGGGCGGCACCGCCTGGCTGGAGCACGCCGACTGCCACGGGCAGGGGACGGACGCGTTCTGGCCGGACCCGGCGGCGTACAGCGCGGCCGTACGTCATCTGCACGCGGCCGGCGTGCGCACCGCGACGCACGCCATCGGCGACGCCGCCGTCCGGCACGCCCTCGACACCATCGAGGCGCTCGGGGCGAGCGGCCGGAACGCGCACCGGATCGAGCACATCGAGTCCGTGCCCGACGACACGATCCCGCGGTTCGCCGCGCTCGGCGTCGCCGCGTCGATGCAGCCGCCGCACACCGCGTACACGAAGGGTGACCACAGCGACGAGTGGTCCAAGCGGCTCGGTGACGCGCGCGCCGCCCGCGCCTGGCGCACCCGTGACCTGCGGGACGCGGGCGCCGTGCTCGCGCTCGGCTCCGACTGGCCGATCGCCCACTACGACGGCCGGCAGGTGCTCGCCATGGCGCGGGTGCCGGAGGGAGCGGCGGGCCCCGCGCAGGGGCTCACCGGGCTCGAGGCGCTGGAGGGTGTCACCTCGCACGCCGCGATCGCCGCGGGGCACGCGGCGGAGGGCGGCCGGATCGCGGTCGGGATGCGCGCCGACCTCACCGTGTTCGGCCTCGACCCGGTCACGGCCCCCGCCGACGAGGTCGCCGAGGCCCCCGTCGTCCTCACCGTGACGGACGGCCGGATCACGCACCGCGGCGCTTGAGACGGAAGGGGCGGCACCGTACGGTGCCGCCCCCGAGCCGTCAGGCCTACGCCTTGATCGGCATCAGTTGGCGGGTCACCAGACGCGGCCGCGCGTACGGCAGCGCCCCCGACCAGGCCCGC
>NZ_JBEOVM010000116.1:0-19115 GCF_040295505.1 Streptomyces sp. NPDC002790
GTCAAGCCCCTCCGGCGTTGCGGTCCCGGGGCGCTGCCCCGGACCCCGCGCCTCAATCGCCGCAGGGGCTTGAGCTGGCTCACCCGCCGCAGAGCTTGATTTGCTCACGCGCCGCACGGCTTGAAAAGCCTGCTCAATCGCCGCAGGGGCTTAAATGGCCCACCCGCCGCAGGGGCTTGATCTGGATCACGCCGCCGCCGCGAGTTCCCGGGGGACGAACTGGACGTGGCGTTCGCCGCGGCGGAGGTCGACCTTCAACCGGAGGTTGGCCGCACGGGCCAGCATCAGGCCAACGCCAACCGCGGCAACCGCACAGATCACCCCCGCAAGCGCAAAGCTCACCCGCACCCCGTACTCGTCCGCGAGCCAGCCGAAGAGCGGGCCGCCCAGCGGCGTACCGCCGGTGAACACCATCATGAACAGCGACATCACACGCCCCCGCATCTCCGGGTCCGTACCCATCTGCACCGTGGTGTTGGCGGTCACGTTCACCGTCAGACCGAGGATGCCGAGCAGCACGATCAGCGGCGCGAACGCCCAGACGCCCGGCGCCCACGCAGCCAGGACCTCCAGGACACCGAAGCCGAGCGCCGCGCCGACCAGGACCCGCAGGCGGGTGGAGCGGCGGCGGGCCGCGAGCAGCGCGCCGGCCAGCGAGCCGATCGCCATGAGCGTGTTGAACAGGCCGTACTGGCCGACCCCGCCGTGGAACACATCGTCCGCGTACGCGCTCAGCCAGATCGGGAAGTTGAAGCCGAAAGTGCCGACGAACCCGACGAGCACGATCGGCCAGATCAGTTCGGGGTGCGCCGACACATAACGCAGCCCCTCCCGCAACTGACCCTTGCCGCGCGGGGAGCGCTTCGTCTCGTGCAGCTCGTGCGTACGCATGAGCATGAGGCCGGTGAGGGGAGCGAGGAAGGACAGGCCGTTGGCGAGGAACGCCCAGCCGGGGCCGACCGCGGCGGTCAGCGCGGAGGCGACGGCCGGGCCGATGAGGCGGGCGGACTGGAAGTTCGCGGAGTTCAGGGAGACGGCGTTGCGGACCTGGTCGGGGCCCACCATTTCCGACACGAAGGACTGCCGCGTCGGGTTGTCGACGACCGTGACGAGGCCGGTGAAGAAGGCCGCGAGGTAGACGTGCCACACCTGGACGTTGCCCGTGAGGGTGAGCGCCGCGAGGAAGAGTCCGGACAGGCTCATCGCGCCCTGCGTGCAGAACAGCAGGGTCCGCTTGGCGAACCGGTCGGCGATCACACCGCCGTACAGGCCGAAGAGCAGCATCGGAAGGAACTGCATCGCCGTCGTGATGCCGACGGCGGTGGACGAGCCCGTGATGGACAGGACCAGCCAGTCCTGGGTGATGCGGGCCATCCAGGTGCCGGTGTTGGAGACGACGGCCCCGGACGCGAACAGCCGGTAGTTGCGTACCTTCAGGCTGGCGAACATCGAGGGCTTACGTGGGCGGGCGTTCGAGTCGTGGGCGGCTGGTGCGGGGGCGGAGTCTGCTCCGGATCCCGTACTCAAAGTGGGTTCGCCTCCTCGGCGGTCGTCGGTCCCCAGAGGGGCTCACAGGTGGGCTCAGAGGTGGGGCTCAGAGGTGGGCCAGTTTCTCCAGGACGGGGGCGGCGGCGCGCAGCTTGGCCCAGTCGTCCTCGTCGAGCCCTTCGGCGAGGTCGGCCAGCCACGCGTTCCGCTTGCGGCGGGACTCGGCGAGCATGGTCTCGGCCCGCTCGGTGGAGGTGACGACCTTCTGCCGCCGGTCCTCGGGGTGGGGCTCGAGCCCGACCAGTCCCTTGGCCTCGAGGAGCGCGACGATTCTGGTCATCGACGGCGGCTGCACATGCTCCTTGCGGGCCAGCTCGCCCGGTGTCGCGGAGCCGCATCCGGCGAGGGTGCCGAGCACCGACATTTCGGTGGGACTCAGCGATTCGTCGACCCGCTGATGCTTGAGCCGACGCGACAGGCGCATCACCGCGGAACGCAGGGAGTTCACGGCGGCTGCGTTATCGCCATGGGAGAGGTCTGGCATGTTCGTTAGCGTAACTCATTACTATGTCTAACGACTACTCGCCGCACGGCACGCGTCCGTGATCCCCACCACCTCTTCACCTGTGACAGGAGTGCAGAAATGTTTCATCACCCATACGAGTGAGCCGGACGCGGAAAGTGACGCAACAGGTCGGGGCTGCCCGCGACCCTGTCCGTATGGGATCGACAGTGCTCAGTCTGCGGATCGACGGTGAGCTGCTCGACCGGCTCAAGGTGCATGCCGCCAAAAGAGGAATGAGCGTCCAGGACTATGTGGTCCGGACGCTCATTCGCGACGACTTCGACGAACGCTTCAAGACTGCCGTCGAGGAGACGGAGCGGTTCTACGGGGACGTGACTACGTAAGGCACGACTACGTACGGCGCGACTACGTGAGGCCGAGCGCCGGCATCAGGTAGTAGAAGACGAACACCGCGGAGACGGCGTACATCGCGGCCGGCACCTCCTTGGCGCGGCCCGCGACGACGCGCAGCACCGTGAAGCTGATGAAGCCCATGCCGATGCCGTTGGTGATCGAGTACGTGAACGGCATCATCAGCATCGTGATGAACGCGGGGATGGCGATCGTCCAGTCGTCCCAGTCGATCTCACGGATGCTGCCCGACAGGATCAGGAAGCCGACCGCGATCAGCGCGGGTGTGGCCGCCCCGGACGGGACCATCGTGACGACGGGCGTGAGGAACAGCGCGACCGCGAACAGGCAGCCGGTGACCACGTTGGCGAAGCCCGTACGGGCGCCCTCGCCGACACCGGCCGTGGACTCCACGAAGCAGGTGGTGGCCGAGGAGGACGAGGCCCCACCGGCGGCGACGGCGACACCGTCGATGAACAGGACCTTGTTCATGCCGGGCATCTGACCCTTCTCATCGGTCAGATGCGCCTCGTCGCTGATGCCCATGATCGTGCCCATGGCGTCGAAGAAGCACGACAGCAGCACGGTGAAGACGAAGAGGATGCCGGTCAGGATGCCGACCTTCCCGAAGCCGCCGAACAGGCTGACCTGGCCGACGAGCGAGAAGTCCGGGCTGGCGACCGGGTTGCCGGGCCACTCGGGCACGGTCAGGCCCCAGGACATCGGGTCGATGTCGGCCACGGCGTTGATGATCAGCGCGGCCACCGTCATGACGACGATCGAGATCAGGATCGCGCCCGGCACCTTGCGCACGAGCAGCGCCAGCGTGAGCAGCACGCCGAGCACGAAGACCAGGACCGGCCAGCCGAGCAGGTGACCGCCGGTGCCGAGCTGCAACGGGACCGTGGTCTGCGCGGCGTCCGGCATGCGCGTCACGAAGCCGGAGTCGACGAGGCCGATCAGCAGGATGAACAGGCCGATGCCGATCGCGATGCCCTTGCGCAGGCTGTACGGCACCGCGTTCATGACCCGCTCCCGCAGGCCGGTGGCGACGAGCAGCATCACGACGAAGCCCGCGAGGACGACCATGCCCATCGCGTCCGGCCAGGACATGCGCGGCGCGAGTTGCAGGGCGACGACCGTGTTCACGCCCAGGCCCGCCGCGAGCGCGATCGGCACATTGCCGATGACGCCCATGAGCAGCGTGGTGAACGCGGCGGTCAGCGCGGTCGCGGTGACCAGCTGGCCGTTGTCCAGCTGGTGCCCGTACATGTCCTTCGCGCCACCGAGGATGATCGGGTTCAGCACGATGATGTAGGCCATCGCGAAGAACGTGGCGAGGCCGCCACGGATCTCACGCGGGACGGTCGAGCCGCGCTCGGTGATCTTGAAGTAGCGGTCGAAGCCGTTCTTCGGGGCCGGCGGCGGCGAGTCATTGACATCGACCGGGGTGGTGGCCGAAGTGGACATGGATGACCTCAGCGGTATTCAGCGGTGAAATGCGGGCGGGGTGCGTGATGGAGTCTCGTCGTCGTGTGGTCACCTGCGGGTTTCCCCGAAGTTTCCGCTGGTGTTTCATACGAACATAAGGAGCCAGACTCAGGCTGTTTCAGTATGAACATATGAGGCCCAATTTGCTATCTCCGCGCGTAGACCCCGGCGGTGAGGGGCTTGTACCGGGTTGTCGGTGGGTCCTCGTAAGCTGTGCACATGGCGAAGTGGATCCCGAAGCACGAGGCACCGGAACCCCTTGAGGGGCCCGTGGTCGCCACCATCACGGGTGGCACGATCCTCTGGTTCGTCCTCTTCCTCGTACAGCTGCCGTTCTACGGCTGGTTCCGGGACCGCGGGACGACATGGTGGGTGTGGTGCTGCCTGGCCGGCGCCGGGCTCGGTCTGATCGGGATCTGGTACGTCCGGGGGCGTGACGCCGCGCTCAAGCGGGCGGCCGCGGCGGCGGTCACGGACCGTGAAGCTGCGGCGCCCGAGGGGTAAACCCCCGAAATCGCCCGTACCGTCGTTTTCATGACGCACATCGACGCGGGCACGGAACTCGATCCGGGTGATCCGGGCGAATCCGCCGACCCTGCACCGATGCCGTCACGCGCGGCCGGTCTGACGAGCGACCAGGTCGCCGAGCGGGTCGCGCGGGGCGAGGTGAACGACGTACCCGTGCGCAGCTCGCGGTCCGTGACGGAGATCGTGCGCGCCAACGTCTTCACCCGGTTCAACGCGATCATCGGCGTGCTCTGGGTGATCATGCTCAGCGTCGCGCCGATCCAGGACAGCCTCTTCGGGTTCGTGATCCTGGCCAACACCGGCATCGGCATCATCCAGGAGTGGCGGGCGAAGCAGACCCTGGACTCGCTCGCCGTGATCGGCGAGGCCCGGCCCACGGTACGGCGCGACGGGGCCGCCGTCGCCGTCCCCACCTCCGGGATCGTGCTCGGCGACCTCATCGAGATCGGTCCGGGCGACAAGATCGTCGTGGACGGGACCTGCGCCGAGGCCGACGGCCTGGAGATCGACGAGTCGTTGCTCACCGGCGAGGCCGACCCCGTCCTCAAGAAGCCCGGCGACGAGGTCATGTCGGGCTCCTTCGTGGTCGCGGGCGGCGGCGCGTTCACCGCGACGAAGGTCGGGCGTGAGGCGTACGCGGCGCAGCTGGCCGAGGAGGCGAGCCGGTTCACGCTCGTCCATTCCGAGCTGCGCAGCGGCATCTCCACGATCCTCAAGTACGTCCAGTGGATGATGATCCCGACCGCGCTCGGCCTGATCATCAGCCAGCTCGTGGTCAAGGACAACGACCTCAAGGACTCCATCGCACGCACGGTCGGCGGCATCGTCCCGATGGTCCCCGAGGGCCTGGTCCTGCTCACCTCGGTCGCCTTCGCGATCGGGGTGATCCGGCTCGGCCGCCAGCAGTGCCTCGTGCAGGAGCTGCCCGCGATCGAGGGCCTGGCCCGCGTCGACACGGTCTGCCTCGACAAGACGGGCACGCTCACCGAGGGCGGCATGGACGTCCACGAGCTGCGGCTGCTCGGCGACAGCGACGAGGCGTACGTACGGAAGGTGCTCGGCGCGCTCGGCGAGTCCGATCCGCGGCCCAACGCCTCCCTCCAGGCGATCATCGACGCGTACCCGGACAGCATGGACTGGCGCTGCACCGAGGCACTCCCGTTTTCCTCCGCGCGCAAGTACAGCGGCGCCGCCTTCAGCGAGGGCGACGGGACGGGCAGCGCGTGGCTGCTCGGGGCGCCCGACGTGCTGCTGCCCGCGGACGACCCGGCGCTCGCGGCGACCGAGGAGCTCAACCTGCGCGGCCTCCGCGTGCTGCTGCTCGCCCGCGCGCCGGAGGGGCTGGAGGGTGCGGGCGTCGTGGAGAGCGCCGAGCCGGCCGCCCTCGTCGTCCTCGAACAGCGCCTTCGCCCCGACGCCGGGGACACGCTGCGCTACTTCGCCGAGCAGGACGTACGGGCCAAGGTCATCTCAGGTGACAACGCGGTGTCGGTGGGCGCGGTCGCCGGAAAGCTGGGGCTCGAGGGGCAGACCGTCGACGCCCGCGAGCTGCCCGAGGACCCGGAGGAGCTGGCCGACGCGCTCGACGACGGCACGGTGTTCGGCCGGGTGACGCCGCAGCAGAAGCGGGACATGGTGGGTGCGCTCCAGGCGCACGGGCACACGGTCGCGATGACCGGCGACGGCGTCAACGACGTCCTCGCACTGAAGGACGCCGACATCGGGGTCTCGATGGGCTCGGGCTCCGAGGCCACGCGAGCCGTCGCCCAAATCGTGCTGCTCAACAACTCGTTCGCGACGCTTCCTTCGGTGGTCGCGGAGGGCCGCCGGGTCATCGGCAACATCACGCGCGTGGCCACCCTCTTCCTGGTGAAGACGGTCTACTCGGTGATCCTCGCGCTGCTCGTGGTCTGCTTCCAGGTCGAATACCCCTTCCTGCCACGGCACTTGACGCTCTTGTCCACCCTGACGATCGGCGTCCCGGCGTTCTTCCTGGCCCTCGCGCCGAACAAGGAGCGGGCCAGGCCGCACTTCGTACGGCGGGTGATGCGGTACGCGATTCCCGGCGGGGCCGCCGCCGGGATCGCCACGTTCGTGATGTACCTGGTCGCGCGGCACTACTACGGGGGTTCGGGGGCGCTTGCCGCGGAGACCAGTTCGGCGACGCTGACGCTCTTCCTGATCTCGATGTGGGTCCTCGCGATCATCGCCCGGCCGTATACGTGGTGGCGGGTGGGGCTGGTGGCGGCGATGGCTTTCGGGTTCCTGCTGGTGCTTGTGGTGCCGTGGCTGCAGGAGTTCTTTGCGTTGCGGTTGGTGGGGTCGGTGATGCCGTGGACTGCCGTCGGGGTGGCGGTTGTCGCGGCGGGCCTGTTGGAGTTCTTGTGGCGGTGGGTGGGACGCAGGTTTCCGGCATAGGTGTGTTGCGGCCTCGGGGCTCCGCCCCGGACCCCGCGCCTCAAACGCCGGCGGGGCTTGATATGTCCATCGCCGACGGGCCTGATAGGTCACCATCGGCGGGGCTGGTAGGTCACCACCAGCGGAGCTGATAGGTCGCCACCAGCAGAGCTGACAGTCACCACGGGCGGGGCAGGTAGATCGCCGCCGGCGGGGCTTGGTTTTTCAAGCCCCTGCGGCGATTGAGCAGGCCTTTCAAGCCCTCGCGACCCAAAGCGGGGGTGGGCATTTCAAGCCCCTGCGGCGATTGAGCAGCGGGGTCTGGGGCAGCGCCCCAGGTCCGCAACGCCGGTGCCGGGTACTAGTCGAACCACCGGTCCCGCGCCAGCTCGTTCGTGCGGGACGGGTCCTCCAGGAGTGCCGCGACCTCGAAGCGGCGGGGCCACTGGCCCGCCGCCCACGCGAGGCCCGCCGCGACGCCCTCGAGCGTCGCCGCATGCACCACCCCGTCGGCCGTCCGGCACCAGTCCACCTCGACGTCGGAGACGTACAGCTCTTCGTGCTCGACGTACGAGGCGGGGGTTGCGGAACCGAGCAGGACACGCACCGGCCCGGGCACCTCGTGCACATCGCCGCCCTCGACCGCCCCGATACCCACCGCCTCGCTCAAGCGCCGCACCTGGAACAGCTCCGCGAGATGCGCTGCCTTCGACGGCGTGACCGGGAGGAGCGCGCGGCCCTCGGTGAGCGGGATCAAGTCAGGGGCATCCGCGACGAGCGCGTCACGGGCGTCGACGATCACGACCTCCCCGTCCCGTACGGCCCGCAGCTCATCGGGCAGGGTGACCTGCTCGGGGTCGAGGTCGGCCAACCTGCCGTAGAGGGCGTGGAGTTGGGTGGCGCCGACCGTGCGGTCGGGGTCGGCGAGCCGGTCGAGGAGCTCCGCGGCGCCGCCGGGCTCGTCGAGCAGCGCGGCGACGGAGGTGCGCACGCCGAGGGCGCGCAGGACCTGCTCGTCGTCGAAGCCGGCGGCGTCGGCGGGCTCGTACAGGCCGATGAGCAGCGGGTCCCCGCCCTCGGCGCGCAGGCCGGCAGGGCTGCGCCCGTCGAGGACCGGGTTCCCGCGCAACCACCAGGCGGTGTACGGGCGGACGAGCTCGTGCGTGCCGTCGGGCAGCAGCACGCGGACCGGCTGGGTGAGGGCGTCCCGCAGCGGCGGCTGCGAGAGCAGCGCGAGCGCCTGCGGCCAGCGGTCCTCGTCGACCAGGTCCAGATCGCGTACGGCGGTCAGTTCGGTGGCGACCGGCGGTACGGGCGTGTCGGGCAGCCCGTCGAGGACGTCCTCGCACCACACGTCGACGGCGTCGAGGAGCCCGGCGTCATCCGGTTCCGGGAAGTCGCTTTCGCGCGGGTCGAGTTCGTCGGGGTCGAGAACGACGTCGGTGGCGCGCACGAGCGCGAAGGACGCGAGGACGCCGCAGGCGGCAAGGGGCTCCTGCCCCCAGCGCTCGGCCAGCTCACCGTCCACGAACGGGAGTTCGTCCTCGCGCAGGACCTCGGCGAGCGGGCTGCCGGGGAGCAGGAGTTCGGCGGCCGGGGCGAGTTCGCCCTCGTCGTCGGGGAGGGCGAGCGCACCGAGCCAGGGCTCGTCACCCACGTCGAGATGGGCGTCGCGTACGAGGGTGAGGACGACGTCGGCCAACTCGTCGGCGTCCAGAGTGGTTTCGTCGTCCCAGGCGGATGCCTCGTCGTCGAGGGACGCGGCGACCGCGGCGCGCACCTGCGGGGTGCGCAGGACGGCCCGCGGGGTCGCGGGCAGCGCGCCCAGCTTCTCCAGGAGCGGGTGAGCGGCGTCGGCGTGCGCGACCTTGAGGCCGAGCCGGGCGAGCGCCTCACCGGGGACGGTGGAGGCCTCGGCGGTGGGGAGCAGCACCTGGCGCGGGCCGATGGTGGTCCGGCCGCCGGCGAGCGGCACGGGCAGCCCGCTGAGCCGGTCCGGGTCGACGCCGGCGAGGGACTCGTACAGCCGCCGCCACCAGCCGGGCTCCTTCTCCAGTCCGGCCAGCCGGTCGACCGCCTCGGTCAGCGGGACGCGGGCGACGCCCAGCGTCCGCAGCTCCGCGCGCCGTTCGAGCCCCGCGGGCAGCAGGCTCGGCAGCACGTCGGCGAGGACCCGTACGGTGTCGGCGCCCGCGCCCTCGACGACCTCGGCGTCGCGCGGCTTGAGGGCGGTCGGCCGGTCCTCGTCCTCGGGGTGGTCTCCCGGTTCGGTCGCCGGAGGCAGGAAGGCGGTGCTCGGCAGCCGCTCCAGGACGGCGGCGCGCAGGGCCCCGTCCAGCTCGCTCCTGCCGAGCGGTCCCGGCACGAGGTCGAGGATGCCGGTTCCTACGGGGTTCCAGCCGCCGAGGAGTTCGGCGTACGCGTCGGCGGCGCGCTCGGTGAGGAAGTCGGTGAGCGGGCCGGGGGCGACGTGGCGCCGCGCGGTGTCCAGCGGGTACGAGGCGATGAGCAGGGCGGGCACGCCGAGGGGCTCGTCGCTGGGGGTGGGCGCATACAGCACGGGTTCGCTGCGCGGCCTCTGCGGTGCGCCTTCGGCGTCGACGGGGACGGCCCAGGTCACGGCCCAGTGCGGCCGGAGCCGTTCCTCGACGGGTCGGTCGACGAGGAGGGCGGCGTCGAGCGTGCCGCTACGGGTGACGGTGCGGTACCGGTTTTCAAGCCCCTGCGGCGATTGAGCAGCGGGGTCCGGGGCGGAGCCCCGTGGCGTCGACCCCGTGTCGGCGATCAGCACGTAGGGCGCCTCGTCCGTGCGGCGCAAAATCCGCGTGCCCGCGTCCGTCGTGATCACGACCTCCGTCAACCCCGGCAGCGCGAGGAGGAGCGTGTCGTCGACCCCGTCCACCAACCGCGAGGCCAACGCCTCCGCCGCCGCATCCCGCAACGGAAGGATGACCACCGTGTCGTACGGCTCAGGCGCAGAGCCCTCCGCCGCGAACGGCAGCCTCAGCAGCGGCACGTGCCCGTCCCGGCGCCGCAGCTCATCGCCGAGGTCCGGACCGCGCAACGCCGCGTCCGACGCGGCGAGCCGCGCGTCCGTCAGGGACCAGCGCACTCCCCCGCTCCGCCCGACCACCGCGGGCTCGTCGGAGACGGCCAGCACCGCCGCGAAGCCGACACCGAAACGGCCCACCGCACCGCTCGTGTCCTCCCGCTTCGCGGAGGCCCGCAACGTGGACAGCGACTCGACGCCTGCCGCGTCCAACGGGGCGCCGGTGTTGGCGGCGGCGAGCACACCGTCCTTCAACGTCAGCGCCAGTCGGCCCGGGACGCCGGCGCGGGCGGCGGCGTCCGCGGCGTTCTGCGCGAGTTCGACGACGAGGCGGTCGCGGTAGCCGCCGAGCGCGAGGTCCTCCTCGGCGTTGGCGTCCTCGCGGAAGCGGGCGGCGCTACCGGCCCATGCCTGGAGCACGGTGTGGCGCAGCCGTGCGGTGCCGAACGGGTCGACGCCCTCCGGTGCAGGTCTGCTGACGCTCACGGGTGACTCCTCTGGGCGGCGTGATCGTGATCGGCCGAACCGTACCGCGCAGAGTTCCCCGTGCCGCCGCGAGCATGCAGCGGCACCGGCGTTGCGCCTTCGGGGCTCCGCCCCGGACCCCGCTGCTCAATCGCCGCAGGGGCTTGATCTGCCTACGAATGGCCCAAGTCGTCGTCGCCACCGCCGGAGGCCACCGCTCCGACCGAGCCCGCGTCCGGCTCCAAGCGGAGCGGGAACGTGTCGACCACCGTTTCGTCGATCACCGGCGGCGCAGGCCGCGGGGCCTTGGGCATGACGGCCGCCTCGGAGTGGCCACCGCAGCCGTACGACAGGGACACGACCCGGCCGTCCGCGGAGGAGAACTCGTTGGCGCAGACGCCGAAGGCCTGGCCGAGCGAGCCGCCGATCTTCGCGAGGAAGCCGCAGGACACGCAGGTGGCGGGGGCCGCCTGTGCCATGGGGGTCTTCGCCCCGAAGGAGTCCTCCCAGCGGTCGGCCGCGACATGCAGCCCGTACCGGGAGAGCACCCGCGCCCGGCGCATGCCCAGTTCCTCGGCGACCGCCGCGATCGAACCACGGGTGGGCGACACCGGCAGCGCCCCCACGGGGCCCTCGGTGATCTCGGCGTCCTCCGCCTCGACGAGCTCCGCCATGTCCTCGGACACGGGAGAGTTCGGCGGCGGCACGTCGTCGCCGCTGTAGCCCGGCTCCAGGCGCAGATCGTCGGCCTCGGTCGGCAGCAGATCGCCGGGCCCGAGGTCGCCGGGGCGCAGCCGCTCGCTCCACGGCACCCATTCGGGCGCGAGGAGGGCGTCGGGCCCGGGCAGCAGCACGACCTCGTCGAGCGTGACGTACTTGGCACGGGAGGCACGGGCCACGGTGGCGGCCCAGCGCCAGCCCCGGTAGCCGAAGTCCTTGCACTCGAAGAGGTGCGTGACGACCCGGTCGCCCTCGACGACCGTTTCGACGTGCTCGCCCACCACCCCCGGTGCCGCTGCCTCCTCGGCCGCTGCCCGGGCGATGTCCACCGCCTCGGCGCACAGGCGGTCCGGGGTGCGGCTTCGCGTTGTCGCTGCGCTCACAGGTATCGCTTCTCTCCTACGCCGTCTCACGAGTGCGCCGTCCTGTGTGCGGGAGCGCGGACGGAGCGGACCAGGGGACCGCGTCGACGTCCGCGCCCGACGTTCCGGGCGCGCCTACGCCATCCATTCTGCGGGATGGCCGAGAGGCGCGCGGCCGAGAACAACCGCCGCGGGCGCGCTACGCACGCTACCTCCTCTGACGCCCTGCGCCCACACCGACGTACGAGCCGCACCTGGCCGGAAAGCCGACCAGCGTGTCCATATCGGCACTAGTTCGCCCGAACAAGGGGCACCATTGCTGCGTGGCTGCCGATAGGTCGTCGTTCAAGTCGTCGTCGGGTTCGTCGTCGCGCGCGTCGGACTCGCCGACTCCCCTTCGCAGAATCGGCCGCGCCCTGCACCTCCCTTTCACCGGCACCGCACGCGGTATCCGCAAGGCGACACACGCGCACGGCGCGGGCGAGTCGGGGCTCGGGAAGCTCATCGAGCTGCACGCGGTGAACGGTGCGGGCGATGTCATGATCACGGTCGCCCTCGCCTCGACGGTCTTCTTCTCCGTGCCGACGGACGAGGCGCGCGGCCGGGTCGCCCTGTATCTCGCGATCACGATGGCGCCGTTCACGCTCCTCGCGCCCGTCATCGGGCCGCTGCTCGACCGGCTGCCGCACGGGCGGCGCGCCGCGATGGCCGCGTCGATGCTGGCGCGGGCGCTGCTCGCCCTCGTCCTCGCGGGCGCCGTGACGGGCGGCGGGCTCCAACTGTACCCGGCGGCGCTCGGCGTCCTCGTCGCGTCCAAGGCGTACGGGGTGGTGCGCTCGGCGGTCGTGCCGCGCCTGCTCCCACCCCGCTTCTCGCTGGTGAAGGCGAACTCGCGGGTCACGCTCGGCGGCCTGCTCGCCACGGGCGCGGCGGCGCCGGTCGGGGCGGGACTGCAGGCGCTCGGCCCGCGCTGGCCGCTGTACGGGGCCTTCGTGCTGTACGTGTGCGGGGCCTTCCTGTCGTACTCGATGCCGCACAAGGTGGACTCGGCGCGGGGCGAGCACAAGGCGCTGCTCGCGGCGGACGAGGAACATCTGCACGGTCCCTCGAAGAAGCGCTGGCAGCGCGGACCGGGCCTGCGGACGGTCGGCCCCGCCGTCACCCACGCCCTCGCCGCCAACGCGACGCTGCGCTGTCTGTCCGGCTTCCTCATCTTCTATCTGGCGTTCCTGCTGCGGGAGCATCCGCTGACCGGGCAGAGCGCGGCCGTCTCGCTCGCGCTGGTGGGCGTGTCGGCGGGGGCGGGGAACGCGCTGGGCACGGCCGTCGGGGCGTGGCTGAAGGCGCGGGCCCCCGAGCTCATCATCGTGACGGTGCTCGCGGTGGTGCTCGGCGTGGCCGTTCTGTCCGCCGTCTTCTTCAGCGCGCTCATGACGGCGTGTCTGGGCGCGGTCGCCGGGTTCGCGCAGGCGCTGGCCAAGCTGTCCCTCGACGCGACGCTCCAGCGGGACGTCCCGGAGGCGGTGCGCACGTCGGCGTTCGCGCGCTCGGAGACGTTGTTGCAGATGGCGTGGGTGGTGGGCGGGGCGGTCGGGATCGCGCTGCCGCTGAACGGGGTGCTCGGGCTGTGTGTCGCGGCGGCCATCGTGGCGGCGGGCTGGCTCGGCACGGTGCGCGGGCTGCTGGCGTCGGCGCGCCACGCCGGGCCGACCCGCCGGGCACGCGTGGCGTGAGGCCCTGACCTCAAGGCGCAAACGCGACACCCGCTCCCCCACTCGGAGCGGGAGCGGTGGCGCCAGATAGCCTTCCGCCATGACCTCCCAGCGTTTCGCTCAGCGCCACCGCCGCGCCGCTGCCGCCGTCGGTGTTGTCGGCGCCGGACTTCTCGTCCTCTCCGCTTGTGACAAGCCGACTCCGCTGGCCACCGTCACGGTGGACCGCAACTCGGTGAACTCCGAGGCCAGCTGCTACAACGACGGCGACGCCCTCAAGCCGACCGCGCTGCAGGGCTGCCTGAAGGACGCGAAGAACGCCGAGTCCATCAAGGTGGACCCGGACGCCACGGTCCGCTTCGGCGTTGACCCGGAGATCGCGGACAAGGGCTGGACGCTCCTGATGAACGGCCAGCCGCTCACGGACTCCAGCAAGAAGACGTATCGCACGGTTCCCGGCAGCGTCTTCTTCAACCAGCAGTACGGCGCCTCCGGTTCCTCGACCACCGTCACGATCCTCTCCGGCGGCAACTCCAAGGCGTACGGCCTGTGGTCGTTCAAGCTCGAGAAGGACTCCTGACGAATACCCCGCATGTGCTGATCGCCACCGCCGTCCCTGCCGAACGGGACGCGGTGGCGGGCGCGCTGCAAGACCACCCCGCCCTTGATGTCATCGCGGTCGGCGTGGGCCCCGCCGCCGCTGCGGCCGGCACCGCGACCGCGCTCACCAGGGCCGAACTCGCGGGCACCCCGTACACGCTGGTCGTCTCGGCCGGTATCGGCGGCGGCTTCACGGCCGCGCCCGGAGCGGTCCTGGTCGCGGACGCGATCACCGTCGCCGACCTGGGCGCCGAGACCGCCGAAGGCTTCGTCCCCGTCACCGGACTCGGCTTCGGCACCGTCACCCACACGCCGCCGGAATCCCTCGTACGGGACCTCGCTTCGGCCGCCTCCGCCACGGTCGGCACCGTGCTCACCGTCTCCACGGTGACCGGCACCGCCGACCGCGCCGCGCTGCTCGCCCAGCGCCACCCCGGCGCCGTCGCCGAGGCGATGGAGGGCTTCGGGGTCGCCGAGGCCGCCGCCGCGCACGGTGTGCCGGTGGCCGAGATACGCGCCGTCTCCAACGCCGTCGGTCCCCGCGACCGCGACGCCTGGCGCATCGGTGACGCACTCGCCGCGCTGGCCTCCGCCTTCGGGAAGACCGCGCCCGTACTGGAGAGTTGGAAGAACACATGACCGACACCGCCGACACCACGGCCCGCATCGCCTTCTCGCCCTGCCCGAACGACACCTTCGTCTTCGACGCCTGGGCCCACGGCCGCGTCCCCGGCGCTCCCGCGCTCGACGTGACCTTCGCCGACATCGACATCACCAACGGCGTCGCCGAACGCCGCGAGGACGCCTACGACCTCCTCAAGGTGTCGTACGCGGTCCTGCCGTACGTCCTCGACGACTACGCGCTGCTGCCGTGCGGCGGTGCGCTCGGGCGCGGTTGCGGCCCGCTGGTCCTCACCCGCGAGGCGGGCGTGGACCTGTCCGACAAGCGCGTCGCGGTGCCGAGCGAGACGTCCACCGCGTATCTGCTGTTCCGGCTCTGGGCCGCGGACGTGGTGCCGGGTGGCGGCGTCGGCGAGATCGTCGTCATGCCGTTCCACGAGATCATGCCCGCCGTGCGCGACGGCAAGGTCGATGCGGGGCTCGTCATCCACGAGGCCCGCTTCACGTACCAGAACTACGGCCTGCACAAGCTCGCCGACATGGGCGAGCACTGGGAGGCCACGACGGGGCTTCCGATCCCGCTCGGCGCGATCATCGCGCGGCGTGACCTGGGCGCGGAGGCGCTGCGGGGCTATGCGGATGCGGTGCGGGCGTCGGTGCGGATGGCCTGGGACGAGCCCGAGGTCAGTCGGCCGTACGTCATGGCGCACGCGCAGGAGATGGATCCGGCCGTTGCCGATCAGCACATCGGGCTGTACGTCAACGAGTTCACAGCGGACCTCGGTGAGGACGGTTATGCGGCGATCCGGGGCCTGTTGACCCGGGCCGCCGCGGAGGGTTTGGTTCCGGCACTTGGGCCGGACGCGCTGGCCTTCCCGTAACGGCGGGCCCCCACGGCGCTGGGGCCTGGGGCTCTGCCCCAGACCCCGCTGCTCAAACGCCGCAGGGGCTTGAAGTGCGGAGCTTGAGCAGCGCTCAGACGTCCAACTGGTCTGCCACTGCTCGTAGGAGGCCGGCGATTTTTTTGCCGGCGGTCTTCTCGGGGTAGCGGCCGCGTTCCAGCATCGGTGTGATGTTCTCCAGCAGCGTCGTCAAGTCCTGGACGATCGAGGCCAGTTCGTCCGGCTTGCGGCGCTGGGCCGCCGCGATCGACGGTGTCGGGTCCAGGACGGTGACCGAAAGCGCCTGATCGCCGCGCTGTCCTGCGACCACTCCGAACTCGACGCGCTGGCCGGGCTTGAGGGCGTCGACACCGTCGGGCAGTACGGAGGAGTGCACGAAGACGTCGCCGCCGTCGTCGCGGGAGAGGAAGCCGAAGCCCTTCTCGCTGTTGAACCACTTGACCTTGCCGGTAGGCACCTGAAGTCCTCGTCCTCGTCACTGAAAGAAAACGCTCTGGATAGCAGTACGGCGGGTCGTGGTCCGACCCGCCGCCACCAAGACTATGGGTCCCGGGGCCCCTGACAAGACGTCCGTGCTTGTCCCTCTGCGCAGGGAACTACCCTGGTGGAGTGCGCGACAAAACCCAAGCCAATTCCGCGGTGGCCGAGACCGGCCCCGGCGACGGGCTCGTGAAAGCCGGCGGCATCGTCTTCATCGTGGGGGCGATCGCCACCCTCGTCACGATGGCGCCGCTGTTCCTCCACACCGACCCGTTCCCGCCCATTTCCTATGCGGTGTGCATGCTGATGGGCGTCGGGTTCATCGTCGCCGCGGCGGGCGTGCTGCGCGGTGTCGCCGCGCAGCGCCGTCAGGCGCGCTCGGCTACGTAACCCTCCAGCCAGGCCGGAAATTCGGTCAGGTCCTTCAGCACCACGTCGGCGCCGGCCGCCCGCAGTTCGGCGGCGTCGCACGGGCCCGTCGTCACGCCCACGGACAGGGCGTCGGCGGTGCGTGCCCCGCGTACGTCGCCGACATGGTCGCCGACGTAGACGCTCGCGCCGTGCTCGCGCAGCGCGTGGCCCTTGCCCTCGGCCCACAGATCGCCGATGACGGCGTCCGCGTCGATGCCGAGGTGCGCGAGGTGCAGCTTGGCGTTCGGCTCGTACTTGGCGGTGACGACGATCGCCCGGCCGCCCGCCGCGTGCACGGCGGCGATGGTCTCGCGCACGCCCGCCATCGGCAGCGTCGGCTCGATCGCGTATGTGGGATACATCTCACGGTAGCGGTCGGCCATCGCCGGGACCCGCTCAGGCGGGCACCAGTACGCCAACTCGTCGGTCAGCGGCGGGCCCAGGCGCGAGACGATCAGATCCGCGTCGATCCGCATCCCGGTCTCCTCGGACAGCGCGACCCAGGTGGCGCGGATGCCGGGCCGGGAGTCGATCAGCGTCATGTCGAGATCGAAGCCGACGGTGGGGCCGGTGGGCGTGGGGTCTGCGTGAGGAGCCATGGGGATCATTCTGCCTGCACGGTGAAGGCTTCCCCGATGCCGATCCCAGGGGCACCATGGGCCCCCATGAACCACACCCGCCTCGCCCTCGGCGCCGCCCTCGCCCTCGCGCTCACCCTCTCCGCCTGCAGCTCGGACGACGGGGACGCCGACAAGCCCGCCGCCAAGGCCTCCGGCAGCCACACGGTCGGCACCGCCATGGGCGACGTCAAGGTCAAGAACCTCCCCGAGCGCGTGGTCGTCCTGAACACCGCCGGGCTCGATTCGGCGCTCACGCTCGGCGTGCGGCCCGTGGGGGCCACCCGGGCCGACGCCGAAGAGGGCTTCCTCTCGTACCTGCCCGCGGCGAAGACCAAGGGCATCACCGAGGTCGGCGAGCGCGGCAGCCCCGACCTCAAGAAGATCGCCGGGCTGAAGCCCGACCTGATCATCGGCGACAAGGCCCACGACGGTCGGCGCTACAAACAGCTCGGCGCCATCGCCCCCACCGTCCTCACCGGGGCCGCCGACGGCTCGTGGAAGCGGAACTTCCTCGTGCACGCCGACGCACTCGGCGAGAAGACGCGGGCGAAGCAGGTCGCGGCCAAGTACAAGGAACACGTCGCCGCCGTCACCAAGGCCTTGGGCGGGGCGGGCGCGGCGGCGCGGACCGAGGTCAATGTCGTCCGGTTCGTCGCGGGCTCCGACATCCGCATCTCCGGCAGGCGGACGCCCACCGCCACGGTCCTGTCCGACGTGGGCCTCGGCCGCCCCGCGATCACGAAGCAGGCCAGGGGCGGGATCGCGTACGAGGTGGGGCCCGAGCGGATCGCCGAGGCGGACGCGGACGCCATCTTCACGTCCACGTACGGGAATCCGGGCCTGGCCAAGGTCGCGGAGGCGACGACGAGCGGCCAGTGGCGCGGCATCAGGGCGGTGCGGGACAGCCAGGTCTACAACGTCGACGACGACCTGTGGGCCCAGGGCGTCGGCTACACGGCGGCCAACCAGATCCTGTCCGAGCTGGAGTCGGATCTGGCGCGGTGAGGCGGGCGTGCTTCGGGGCTACAACCGTGGTGAGCGGGCGCGCCACACCAGGTAGAGCGCCGAGGCGAACGCCGCGCAGCGCAGCACCCACGGCCACGTCTCGTCGAGCGCGCCGCTGAGCCTGCCGTCGGCGATCGGATCGCCCCAACGGCCGTCGCCACGCCCCCACAACCAGACGACGCCGGTGAGCGCGGCGAGCCCCGGCAGGCCGAACACCGCCCACTTCTTCTGCCCGATGGTCAGCTGCCGTGAGAGGTAGATGACGGCCCAGCCGATCAGCAGCACAAGGATGTTGCCGAGTACGGCGCCGACGACCAGGGCGAGGGCGGCGAGCAGCAGGAAGGGCTGGTTGAAGGAGCGGCCGAAGGAGGCGCGGGGGATGCGGCCGGTCGCGCGGCGGGGGCGGAAGAGGCGGCGGGCCCGGGTGCGGCCGGACTCCTCGTCCTCCTCGTCGTCCTCTTCGTACTCGTACTCGTCCTCGTACTCGTCCTCCGGCCTGGACGGTTCCGGGATCGGGCGTTTGCGGAGGTCGGCGCCGCGGCCCGGGCCCGGCGGCTTGAGGATGTCCGGGATCTCTATGCCTCCGACGAACCCCGGCACGTCGTCGATCTCGGCGCCCGGTATGCCGCCCCCGGCGCGCCACCAGTCGGCGGCCTCGATCGTGCCCAGTTCGTCGGTCCCCGCGAGGTGCACGGGCGTCGGCCCGTCGTCCGCGTCCGCGTCGACGGGTGGCTTGGCGGACACCGGCCTGCGGCGTACGCGGTCGCGGGCCTTCGGCACGATCCGGCCGAGCGTGCCTCTGCCCTGTTCGGGCTCGTCGGGGGTGGGGCTCGCGGCGCCGAAGTCGTAGGTGCCGTCGCCGTCCTTCGCCCCGGCGACGATCTCGTCCGGCGTGCCGATCCGGCCGATCAGCCTGCGCACGGCGGCGGGGCTTTCGGCGCCGGCCGCTGCGCGGCGTTTGTCGATCTCGGAGCGGAGGTCGGTGACGAGGCGCATGCGGGTCGATGACGGGAGTTGCCGTGACTGGGCCAGGTCTCCGACCTTGCTCAGGTAGTCGAAGACGATCTGATCACTTTCGATCCCCACGAAGTCCCCTCCGGGGTGGTGCTGTTGACGTTCCGACGGTATCGCGGATGTTTCCGGGAGTCCGTCCCCCGCTCACGGGGCTCTGCCCCGGACCCCGCTGCTCAATCGCCGCAGGGGCTTAATAGGTCAATCGCCGCAAGGGCCTGAAAGATCGCCTCAATCGCCGGCGGGGCTTGATAGATCAAGCCCCCCCGGCGATCGAGACGATCGAGCCCCAGCGGCGCTCGAGACGATCGAGCCCCGGGGGGGGTTGAGCAGAGAG
>NZ_JBEOVM010000117.1:0-19023 GCF_040295505.1 Streptomyces sp. NPDC002790
GGGTCATGGTCGCGGGTCGCCACCATACCCCCCACGACGAGCCGCGACCGGGCATCAGGTTGCCGGGTCGCACAAAAATCTTCTCTGCCCCTCACCCTAGGTGTGCATCATGCAATGATTATGCATGAGCCATACGATGTGTATAGTGCACATAGAAGCATTGAAACTATGAGCGAGGAGCCCGAATGGCGACCCCCCAGCCGACGACCCGGTCAGGCGGTGTGGTCGCGACACTGGCCCTGGCCGGCACCGTCGCGGCGATCATGCAGACCCTTGTCACACCCTTGATCGGGGACCTGCCGCAGATCCTGGACAGCACGCCCTCGAACACGGCGTGGGTCATCACCGTCACGCTGCTGGTCTCGGCTGTGTGCGTCCCGGTCTCCGGACGCCTCGGGGACCTGCTCGGCAAGCGGCGCATGCTGCTCATCTGCACCGTGCCGCTGATCATCGGCTCGGTGGTGTGCGCGCTCTCCTCCACCGTGCTTCCGATGATCATCGGGCGCGGTCTCCAGGGCATGGGCATGGGCATGGTGCCGCTCGGGATCGCGCTGCTGCGCGATGTCGTCCCCGCGGAGAAGCTCAGCTCCTCCATCGCGCTCGTCAGCGCCTCCATGGGGATCGGCGGCGGCATCGGCCTACCGATCGCCGCCGCCGTCTCGGAGTACGCGAGCTGGCGCGTGCTGTTCTGGGGTGCGGCAGGACTCAGCGCCGTGATCGCCGTGATGATCTGGATGTTCGTCCCCAGCCTTCCCGCCCCCGGCAAGGGGCAGCGCTTCGACGGAGTCGGCGCCGTGGGCCTCGCGATCGGGCTGGTCTGCCTGCTCCTCGCGGTCTCCAAGGGCGGGGACTGGGGCTGGGGTTCGGGCAGCACCCTCGGACTGTTCGGCGCCGCCGTCGTCGTGCTGCTCCTCTGGGGCTACTGGGAGCTGCGCACCCGTGAGCCGCTGGTGGACCTGCGCGCCACGGCCCGCCCCCGCGTGCTGATGACCAACATCGCGTCGATCTTCGTCGGCTTCGGCATGTACGCGAGCATGCTGATCATGCCGCAGCTGCTGCAGTTCCCCGAGGCCACCGGTTACGGCCTGGGACAGTCGATGCTCGCGGCGGGGCTCTGGATGGCTCCCGGCGGCATCATGATGATGATCGTCTCTCCGCTCGGCGGGAAGCTCACCAACGCCCGCGGTCCCAAGTTCACGCTGCTGTGCGGTGTATTGGTCGTCGCGGCGGGCTACGGAGCCGCGATGCTGCTGATGGGGACGGCCTGGGGCATCATGCTCACCGCCATGATCACCAGCGGCGGCGTCGGCCTCGCCTACGGCGCGATGCCGGCACTGATCATGAGTTCCGTCCGGCAGGACGAGACGGCCGCGGCGAACGCCTTCAACACTCTGATGCGCTCGCTCGGCACCTCCATCGGCGCCGCCGTCATCGGCGTCGTTCTCGCGCAGATGACCACCACCATGGGTGGCCAAACCTTCACTTCGGAGGGCGGCTTCCGCACGGGCATGATGGTGGGCTGCGGTGTCGCCCTCGTCGCCTTCGTCATCGCGGTGTTCATCCCCGTCCTGCAGAAGACGGGCGAGCAGGAGGAGGCGACACAGGACGTTCCGACGGAGGGCTCCGACTCCGCTGCGACGGACGTCCGGAACGCCACGCCGGTGCCGACACAGACCGGGACCGGCACCCCGGTCAGTGGCCGCGTGCAGGACGCCGAGAAGGCGCCCGTCGCGCAGGCCGCCGTCACCGTGATCTCCCTGGGTGGGCGGCAGTTGGGCCGTGCGATCACCCGCAACGACGGCTCGTACAGCCTCGACGTACCGGGTGCGGGCAGCTACATACTGATCACCGCGGCCCACGGCCATGCGCCGCAGGCGTCCACCGTGCTGGTCGGCGACGAGCCGCTCTCGCACGAGATCCTGCTCAGCGGCACCAGCGGTCTGAGCGGCGTGATCCGGGCGGCCGAATCGCACGACCCGGTCGTCGCCGCCACCCTCGTGGTGACAGATGTACGGGGAGATGTCCTCGCCGCCGCAGCGTCCGATGACGACGGCGCCTTCACCCTCTCGGACCTGGCACCGGGCACGGTGACGGTGGCCGTCAACGCCGGTGGATTCCGTCCGGCCGCCCTCCCCGTCGAGGTCGCCGGGACCGGAGTCACGCGGGTGACGATCGAGCTGTGCTCCGGCGCCGAGGTGCGGGGCACCGTACTCACCCGGAGCGGCCCGCTGAACGACGCGCGGGTCACGCTCGTCGACGGTGCGGGCAACGTGGTGGCCACCACGGCCACCGACCTCGACGGCACGTACGCCTTCGCCGATCTGGACACGGGCGACTACACGTTGATCGCGAGGGGCTACCCGCCCAAGGCCGACGCGGTCAGCGTGCGCGACGGCGTGGTGCAGGGGCTCGACATCGCCCTCGACCACCCGGCGCGGTAACTCGCCCTGCCCTGACGGCCGGTGGGCCCGACAGCATGCGGCTGTCGGGCCATGCGCGGTGAGGCGCCGGTCGCCCATGGCGCGGGCGGCTGCCCCGTCGGCGGCGTAGCGGAACCGAGTCGTACGGCTTCGTCCTCGGCACCCGGCCCTCACCCCGCGGCGCCCTGACAGGCCCTAGGGTCGTTGGTGTGCGCGATGTGCGGGTGGTGTTGATCGGCGGGACGTCGAACGTCGGGAAGTCGACTGTTGCCCAAGTGGTGGCGGAGAAGCTCGGGTTCGAGTACCTGAGCACCGACGGGCTGGCCCGGCACCCCGGGCGACCCTGGCGAACTCCGGAGCGGGAGGTGCCGGCGCATGTCGCCGAGCACTACGGATCGCTCACGGTGGACGAACTGATCACGTCCGTTCTCAGCCACTACGACCGGCTGTGGCCCCGCATCGAAGAGCTGATCACGTCCCGTGCGACCGAGGACCGTGACAGCACGGGCCTGGTTCTGGAGGGGTCAGCTCTCTGGCCCGCCCGTGTCGCGAGGCTGCGGGTCCCGCGCACGGCCGCCGTGTGGCTCACCACCGACGACTCCGTAGTACGCGCACGTGTTCACGCGGCGGGCCGCTATGAAGCAGCCACAGACGACGAACGGGCCCTGATGGACAAGTTCCTGGCTCGCACGGAGCGCTACCGGGTACTCATGCTCGACGCCATCGACAGGCTGAGCCTGGATCGCATCGATGCGGGCCGTGGACAGTCCGCCGCAGAACTGGCCGACACCGTGCTCGCGACCACCAATGCACAGCTCACGGTGGGGCGCTCATCCCGCACCTGATCAGGCTGTCGACGGGTCACGCCCAGCAGCACCGCGGGGGCTTGTCGCCGTGGGCTTCCCCAGCAAGCTGAGCGGTGCCGGGCCCGTAGCCGGTGAAGTGCGGCAGTGCGGTGCCGGGCGCGCCGGCCGACGGTGCTGCACACCCTCCCCCTGCGACTGGTCAGGGCGTGGACTCCGCCCTGCATATAGTCCCCTCAGTCGGCGCGGTCGTCGCACTCCCAGCGTGGGCTGCGCAGGTGCGGCGAGACAGCCGTGGCAATGTCGACAAGTCCCTGAACAGGCACGTGCGCTGGTGCGGAGCGGGGCAAGAACGTGCGGCGGAGCGGAGCCGCGACGACAGCCCTCGCCCACGCCCCCTCCACCAGGTCAGCGCGAAGGGCGAAACAGCCCGGCCGTGAACCAGTCGATCGCGTCCCAGGGGGAGACATCCTCCGCGAGCCGTCGGCTATTCGGCCTCCACCTTCACGTCCTCCGAGTCCACGGCGTCGGCGTAGGCGATGACGAGGCCGGGCACCTCCTGTGCGATCCGCGCGCAGACGGCCCGGTGCCAGCTCGCCGGGTAGGCGGACTCCGGGTGGCCGGCGTGGTATTCGGCGTCGGTCCGGAACGTGACGATCCCCGGGTCCGGGAGGTCGATCAACTGCTCCACGGCCTTGCCGATGAACTCCCCGGTCAGGCGCTGCAAGTCCGCCAGCTGCCGCCGGACGGTTTCCGGGATCGGGTGCTTGCCCTGTTCCCAGTGGTCGACCGTCCGGGCGGACACGGCGAAGTTCTCCGCGAGCCATTCCGGGCTGAGTCCCAGGAATTCGCGGGCGACTCGGAACGCGGCCGGCGTCATCCGCTCGCCTTCCGGTGTGCCGGTCGGGTCGGGGAAGGTCTCCGTCATGGATGCTCCAGCCGTGCGAGAGCCCCGGCCGAGGCCAGGGCTGGAGGGGGTCACTCGAACCGATCGGACAAAACGTAGCTTCCGGATTTGGAACCCTGCAAGGGCACCCTTGCCGTGGACCAGGCGATCGAGCGGCCCCGCGGCCCGGTTGGAGACCCCGCCAAAACGCTGTGGTAGCAGCATGGTTACGATCACCGGTTGACGGGAAATCGAGGTGGCTTCCGGTGGATGCCCCGGCGGCCGGCCGGGCCTGCTGACGCCCCCCTCATGCCGCCCGACCCGCCCTGCCGCCAAGGACCGCACATGACTCTCGCCGATCAGCCCGCCAGTGCCGTTGCCAGCGCCAGCGCCGAGCTGGTCGGCATCCAGCGCCTGCGTCGCCGCCTGGAACGGCTGATCGGTGTGGCCGCGACCGAAGGGAACGAACTGGTCGCCCTGCGCAACGGCGACGAGATCTTCCCCGCCTTGCTGGAGGCGATCCGGACGGCCGAGCACACCGTCGACATGATGACGTTTGTGTACTGGCGCGGGCAGATAGCCCGCGACTTCGCCGCCGCCCTCGCCGAGCGGGCCCGGGCCGGGCTGCGGGTGCGGCTGCTGCTCGACGGCTTCGGCGCCAAGGAGATCGAGAAGGATCTGCTGGCGGACATGGACGCCGCGGGCGTGGAGGTCTCCTGGTTCCGCAAACCGCTGTGGCTGTCGCCGCTGAAGCAGAACCACCGCTGCCACCGCAAGGCGTTGATCATCGACGAGCACACGGCGTTCACCGGCGGCGTCGGCATCGCCGAGGAGTGGTGCGGCGACGCCCGCAATCCGCGCGAGTGGCGCGACACCCACGTCAAGGTGCGGGGACCCGCCGTGGACGGCATCGCCGCCGCCTTCGCCCAGAACTGGGCCGAGTGCCACGACACGCTCTACGACGAGCGGGACCGGTTCACCGAACACCCCAAGGCCGGCGACTCCGTCGTGCAAGTGGTGCGGGGCTCCGCGGGATTCGGCTGGCAGGACATGCAGACCCTGATCCGGGTCGCGCTCACCTCGGCCGAGCAGCGCTTCCGCCTGGCCACCGCCTACTTCGCCCCGGACACGTACTTCATCGATCTGCTGTGCGCGACGGCGCGGCGCGGGGTGACCGTGGAGATCCTGCTGCCCGGCCCGCACACCGACCAGCGGGCCTGCCAACTGGCCGGGCAGCACCACTACGCGCGCCTTCTGGAAGCGGGGGTGTCCCTCTTCCAGTACCAGCCGACCATGATGCACGCGAAGGTCATCACGGTGGACGGGCTGGCGGCCCTGATCGGCTCCACCAACTTCAACCGGCGCTCCATGGAGCACGACGAAGAGGTCATGCTGGCCGTCCTCGACGCGGAGTTCACCGCCGGACTCGACCGGGACTTCGACGCCGACCTCGGCCACAGCACCAGGATGACCGAGGTCCGCTGGAAGCGCCGCGCCGCCCTGCAACGCGTGCGTGAAGCGGCGGTGCTGCCGCTCCGGCGCTTCCTGTGAGCACCACGCGCGGGAACGCGGCCTCCTCTCAGTCGGCCGCCCGGTGGAGCGTGGTCCGTCCAAGGTGGGGCTCCGCGCGAGCGGCAAGCACCTTGACACGTACGCGGCGCGCGGTGACAGGAGCGTCCAGCGGCAGGATCCGCTGATGGCCGATGGTGGTACCGGTGGCGATCTGACGCCAGGTTCCGCCGGTGTCGGCCTCGACGGCGAACTTCTCCACCCGTTGCCCGTGCTCGATGTCCTCGCGGACCCCGACCCGGTCGAAGGTGGTCGTCCCGTCGGCGTTCGCGGCCACCGGCCGGCCGTACACCTTGCGTACCCGTTGCCCGAAGGCCGTCAGCTCGGCGACGTCCGCGGCATCGATCGTCCCCGCCTTCGAGGGTGGCACGTTGAGCAGCAGGGACGCGTTGCGCCCGACGCTCTTCTCGTACAGGTCGAAGAGCTGGGCCGCCGTCTTCGGCTTCTCGTCCGCGTGGTGGAACCAGCCCGGCCGGTTGGAGACATCGGCCTCCGCGGGGAACCAGGACAGATGGGTCACGCCGGACTCGGTGAGCCGGGCGCGGGAGCCGATGTCGGCCACGCTCGCGCCGTGCGGCAGCAGCCATTCACCGTGGTACGTCCGCGGGTCGGCGGTCGTCGGCACGACGCTCCACTCGGTCTCGCGCGCGATCCCGTCCTCGTTGCCGACCCAGCGCACACCCGCCGGGCCGCCGAAGACCACGGTGTCCGGCGACAGCGCCTTGATGACCCGGAACCACTCCTCGAAGCGGTACTTCTGGGTGATCCCGGCGTCGGCCCACGGGTTGGCGCCGTCCAGCCAGAACTCGTCCAACGGCCCGTATTCGGTGAACAGTTCGTAGACCAGGTTCAGGTAGTACGCGTCGTAGTCGTTGACGTGCACGGTGAACGTGGGCAGCTTCCCCGACCGCACGGCGTCCGCCCGGTCGTCGCCGTCCACGAGGGTGGGAATGGTGTGCTCCTTGACGGCACTGCCGTTGCCGAACCGGCCGAGGCCGCCGGGCGCACGGTCACCGTCGTCGACGGCGGTCTGCTCCACCGAGGTCAGCGTCCCACCCTCGTCCTGCTTCTTCCGCAGGGACTCGATCCACTCGGCGTGCCAGGCGTGCGGCAACTCGCCGCCGTCGGAGGGCGAGAGATAGATCCCTACGCGCATCCCGTGGGCGCGTGCCGCATCCACGTACGTGCGGACGACGTTCGGCCGACCGGGGCTCTTGAGGATCGAATGAGGTGTGTACCGGCTGGGGAACAGCGTGAACCCGTCGTGATGCTTGGCGGTGATCATCGCGAGCTCGGCGCCCATGGCTTTGTACGTACGGATCCACTGATCCGCGTCGACAGCGGTCGGCGCGAACGTCGCCGGGTCCTCGGCGCCCGACCCCCACTCGCGGTCGGTGAACGTGTTCATCCCGAAGTGCGTGAACGCCGTTATCTGCCGCCGCTGCCACGCCAACTGCCCTTTCCTAGGCACGACGTTCGCGGCCTTGGCGATGATCTGTTCCGGGGTGTCGTCCCCGGTGACCGGGATGATCGAGGCGGGGCGGACGCGGACCCTGCTGCCGGCCGGCGCTCCCGTCGGCGCGGCAGTGGCGGCGTACGCGCCGGTGCTGCCGAGGGCGGCGATCGCGGGCACGGCACCCAGGACACCGAGGATCTGGCGGCGAGACGTCATCAGTCACTCCTACAGGCACATGGCTCGGATCTCTCTTCGCTGCGCTTCGGTGGATCATGACGCAGTAACGAATTTTCGGTAAGAGCTGTGACTGGAGTGATGCCTCGCTATCGCGCGTTCCGCTGCGACAGCCGGTGTGTGATCCGGTCGAAGAGCTCCGTCAGCGGCTCGCCGACATCCTGGCCGAACTCGGTCAGTCCGTAGGTGACTTGGGGTGGCGTCGTCGGTTCGACCTCACGCCGGATCAGGTCGTCCTGGACCAGTGCGCGCAGGGTCTGGGCGAGCATTTTCTCGCTGATGCCCTGGATGCTCTCGCGCAGCTCATAGAACCGGAGGTCGCTGCCCCGCAGGGCGATCAGCACCCAGATCCCCCACCTGCTGGTCACATGGTCGACCACGGACCTGGCGGGGCAGTCGGTGTGAAACACGTCATACCGCTTGCCCGGCTCGACCTGCCTGCGCTGCACGCCTTCATCCATGACATGAGCTTACCTTCGGGTATGCCCTTACCAAAAGTTAGCCCAGGCTCCTAGCGTGCAGCCCTCAGAACACATCGAGGAGCTGACCATGATCGTAGTGACCGGAGCCACCGGGAACATCGGGCGTACGTTGACGCGGATGCTGGCCGAGTCGGGCGAGGTAGTGACGGCGGTGTCACGGCACATGGCGGCGGTGCCCGACGGCGTCCGCCACGTGGTGGCCGACCTTGCCGAGCCGGCCGCCCTCAAGCCCGCGCTGACCGGCGCGAAGTCGCTGTTCCTGCTGCTGTCGGGCGACCTGCACGCGACGGGAGCCGACCCCGCACACATCATCGGCGAAGCCGCGGCCGCCGGGGTCCGCCGTGTCGTCCTGCTCTCCACGCTCGGGGTGGTGACGAGGCCCTTCGGCGCTACGCGGATCGCGATGCGCTCGCTGGAGGAGACCCTGCGGGAGTCCGGCCTGGAGTGGGCCATCCTGCGGCCGGGCGGCTTCGCCTCCAACGCCCTGTGGTGGGCCGACTCCGTCCGCAACCAGCAGGTCGTCGCCGCGCCTTTCGGCGATGTCGGCGTGCCGATCATCGACCCGGCGGACATCGCCGCGGTCGCGGCGGCCTGCCTGCTGGAGGACCAACACACCGGTCGCGCCTACGAGTTGACGGGCCCGGAGGTGATCACTCCACGCGAGCAGACGGAGGCCATCGCCGCCGCCCTCGGCTCGCCCGTCAGGTTCCAGGAACTCACCCGCGACGAGGCCAAGGCCGCCATGACCCGGAGCATGCCGGCGGAGCTCGCCGATGACACGCTGGACATCGTCGGGTCCCCGAACCCGGCCGAATTGCGCGTCAGCCCGGACGTCCAGCAGGTCCTGGGCCGCCCGCCGCGCCCGTTCTCCGACTGGGTGGCCGGCAACGTCGCCGCGTTCCGCTGAGAACGAACCGGCAAGGCTTGGTACGAACCGATCGTTCGCACCAAGCCTTGCCAACCTGAGTGACTGTCAACTCACCTGTTTGTTAAGGCTTTCCGGAGACCTTGAGGCCGCGGATCCGGCCGGCGTTGTCGAACGAACCGAAGCCGATCCGGCCGTCGCCCGGCCGCGCGCTCACCGCTGTCATCAAGGGGTGCGACGAGCCGTCCATGTACACGGCCGTCTCTCCGGTGTCCCCGCAGCGCACCACCCTGACCTGGTGCCAGGCCGCGTCGCTGATCGCGGGCGGGGCGCCGGTGGTGCCGTCCCACTGGTCCTCCACCCGCAGCCGGTCGGCGTCGTCCACCGTGAAGACGCCGTTGTGCGGGTAGATGGAGTTGTCCTGTGAGAGGTGCGCGTAGCCGAACCGGGTGTCCGACTCATGGCCGAAGACGACGACCACGTCCCGGTTGTCGATGTCGGCCGGTGTGTCGATGCGGACGTCGGCGTCGATCCGGACATTGCGGTACGTGGGTCCTGCGGTGAGCACCGCGTACTCGTAGGGGCGGCGGGGTCCGGGCCGCTCGACGCCCGGCTCGGTCATCACCGCCTGGCCGTCCGTGAACTGCCACTTGGGCGGGGTGACGGGCGCCCAGTTCTCGGCGCCCATCACGTCGGTGAGGGTGGTCCCGCTCGTGTCGCAGCTCGCGAACTTGCGCGTCCCCGTCACCTTCCAGATCTTGCCGTTGGCCTTGGAGAGGATGTACAGCTCGCCCTCCGCGTCCTGCCCGAACCGCAGGTCGACGCGCTCGTCACCGGCGAGTTCCTGCATGGAGACGCGCTTGCCGGACTTCGCGTCGTAGACCATCAGGCTGTAGTTCTGGGCCAGTTGCTGTTCGGCGCCAGGCTTCGCGCGGCGCATGTCGGCGGCGTCGGTGTACAGGAGCCGGCCGTCGACGATGTCACCGAAGAGGTACTTGCCCTGCAGTCCGTGCAGGTCCTTGCCGCGGTAGACGTAGCCGCCGGAGATACCGCGGCCCACATCGGACTTGCAGTCCCAGTTCGCCGGCGGGTCGTGGTCGTAGGCGGCCACTGGGTAGGTGTAGCCGTACTTCGCGTCGTCGGCGGGCAAGGGAAGGATTTTGGCGCAGGGGTCGGTGGCCTTCTTGTCGAAGACGAAGGCGCCCTCGCGTTCGCTCCAGCCGTAGTTGTCGCCCGCCCGCACCTCATAGACGGACTCGATGGCGTGCTCGCCGACGTGGGAGAGGAACATGCGGTGGCTGCCGCGCGCGTCCCAGCTGAAGCGGTGCGGGTCGCGCATGCCGATGGCGTAGATCTCGCCGAGGGTGCCTGTCTCGCCGACGAACGGGTTGGAGGGCGGGATGCCGTACTCGCCGTTCGCGCTGTTGTCGCCGCGCGGGTCGATGCGCAGGAGCTTGCCGTGCGGGAGGGCACGGTTCTGCGGATCGCCGGTGCTGTTGCCCTTTCCGCCGTCGCCGACCGCGATGTAGAGCAGCCCGTAGTCCGCGTCGCCGGGCTTGGCGGTCGGGTTGAAGTCGAGCTGCTGGACGCCGTGGACCTGCCCGTTGAAGCCGATACGGAGCAGCTCTCGGTGGGTGCCGGAGAAGGTGGGCGCGCTCGGGTCGTCGGCCGTCCACTCGGTGACGATGCCGTGGAACCCGTTACCGCTGGGCTGGTCGAAGTCCGGCTTGGCGTCGGTCAGTTCGGGCTTCTCGGTGTGGACCGTGTAGAAGCGGCCGTTGTGCCGGAAGTCAGGGTCGAAGGCGACGTAGCCGAAGCCGGTGCCCAGTCCCCGGCTGGCGTAGAAGGCGGAGGAGAACTCCTTGTACAGGTCGAGGTAAGTGTGCTGCCCGGAGCCGTCCTTGTTGAGGGAGTACATGGTGCCGTTCTGGTCCGCGACGGCCAAGCGGCCCGACCCACCTGGGAACGGGGTCAGGTAGTTGATCCGGTTGTGCCGGATGAGGCGGTCGTCCTCGACCGGTCCCGGGCGCGGCTCGGACTTCGGGAGCTGGGCGAACTCCTGTACTTCGAGGCCGAGTCCGGAGGTGACGGGCTTGCCGGGGATGGGGTCGGTGACAGCGGCCGACGTGGCGTCGGCGGGCGCTTCGGCCGCGCCTGCCGGTGTGGACGATGCCACCGGTGTCGCGGCGAGCGCCGCGGTGAGCAGGGTGCCGATGAGGAGTTGGACGAGGAGAGGTCTTTTGCGGGGCCGGACGTGCGGGGCCGACGGGGACAAGGGGGCTCCGTTCGTGTGGTGTGCGGGTGCGGGTACGCAGGGGGCTCGCTCGGGTGGCGGCGTGCACAGGACGTGCCTCGCCCAGGGCATGGCCTCAGGAGGCTGGTTGCCAGCCGGTGCGGCGATACTCGGCCCTCACCTGCCCCGAGGTGACGGCCCGGTCCAGGAACAGCAGGTCGTCCATGCGGCAGTTGCAGGGGTTGGCCTCGCGGGTGTTCTGAGGGAAGCTCCCGCCGATCTTGATGCCGCGCGGGTCGGTCGGCGAGGCGCGGTCGGGTTCCGGCTCTCCGGCGAGGGCCCACGGGTCGTCGTCGCGTACGTAACTGCCGGGCAGCGTACGGCCGTTGCGGTACAGCACCATCCTGCCCGTGTCGAAGTCGAAGGTCGCGGCGAGGTGGACCCACTGGCCGTCCGGCAGATGCGTACGCCAGTCGCCGTCCGCGGCGAAGGTCTGGGACGCGGAGCCGTCGACGCGGCGCCCGAGTGCGACGAGGCGCAACTCGCCGTCCACATCGATCAGTTCGAGGAGGGCCCGGACGTCGTGCCCGTTCGAGTCCCCGGTCAGGACGCCCGCGAGGCCGATGGCGTTGTAGCGGTCGGAGGGGTCCGCCGAACCCGAATTCGGGCTCGGGTTCTGCCCGGTGGTACGGAACCAGCCCATCACCGTGGCCTGGCGCGCCCCGTTGAACGCGTGCAGCGAGGCCGCACCGTCCGGGTCGTACACCCCGGCCTTCCAGTCGTCGTTGCCCACCGTGTCCGGGTTCACCTGCCGGGTCTGGAGGACGTGGCCGCGCCGCGGATCGGCGTCGTCGCGCACGCGCATCGCCGAGCCGCCGTTGACGAGCGACAGAGGGGGGCCGGACGCCCCGATGTCGCGTTCACGCCCGGCGTCCGTGGGATCCGGATGCTCGAAGTCGTAGCCGGCGACCAGGCTCCCGCGGATGCCTGCCAGGGCGGCTGCGGACGGGTCGTCCGACGCTGACGCACCGCCGGCCGGCGTGACGAGTGCGGCGGTGAGCAGAGCGGCCCCGGCCGCCACCGCGACGGGCCATGACCTCGAACGCACGGATCTGCGTCGGCGTGCGGGCGCGGCGGTGCCAGACGTCATGTCTCCTCCAGAGAACACGCGTTGAAAGCGCTTCCTACTGCGTCGCCTGCAACGTACAAACATCGAGCGGAGGCGACAAGAGTGCAGACAACGTTGGCAGACAACGATGTCGCGGCAGGCGTTGCGTTCAAGGCGTTGCCGCACCCGGTGGGGAATCCGGTCAACGGGAGGGATCGCCAGGGAGGTCGAGGAGGCGCTGCAAACCGTAGGAGAACCTGCCGTCGAAGGACGGCTGCAGCAGGTGGGGCAGGGTGCGGCTGAGGGCCGGGAACGCGCCGGAGGCGACAGCCTCGGCCAGGCGGTCGGGTTCAGCACTGGAGATCGCCTGCTCCTCCCTGCACAGGCCGAGGGTGAAGTAGAGGGCGTTCCAGCAGGTCCACACTGCCTCTTGCTCGCGGTAGCCGCCGTCCAGCAGGGCGGCGATCAGCGTCTCCGCGACGGCGAGCGTGGCTGGTTCGGGTGCGTACGTGCCGCCGACGACGGCCGCGCCGTCCCGGTGGGCGAGCAGCGCACGGCGGTAACGCCCGAGGAGTTCGGCGGCGCGGTGGTCCCAGCGTGCGGGCAGGTCGTCGAGACGGATCTCGGACACGATGACGTCCGCCATCAGTTCAAGAAGGCGGCCCTTGGACTTCACGTGCCAGACGACGGTGTTCATCCGCACGCCCCGCCGCTCCGCGATCGCCCTCAACGAGACGGCCTCCAGGCCCACTTCGTCGAGGGTTTCCAGGGCGGTGGCCACTACCTCGCTTTGACTCTTGTTCACTGACCAAGTATATCTGACGGCATCGGGTATTGGTCACTGACCAAGAGGAGGTTGTCATGGATGACGTCGTGGTGGTGGGCGCCGGTCCCGTCGGGCTGTGGCTGGCCGCGGAGCTGCGGCTGGGCGGGGCGTCGGTCACGGTGGTCGAACCCCGCACCGCTCCGGACCCGCACTCGAAGGCTCTGACGATTCACCCCCGCACCATCGAGGTGCTGGACAGTCGCGGGGTCGCCGGAGCGTTCGTCACCGAAGGCGTTCCGATTCCCAACGGGCACTTCGGAGGCCTTGAGGACCGCATGGACTTCCGTGTCCTCGATACGCCCTTCCCCTTCACTCTGGCGCTGCCTCAGACGCGCACCGAGGAGCTTTTCGAGTCCCGGGCAAGGGAGTTGGGCGCGACCGTCCGGCGCGGCCATCGAGTGACCGCGCTGCACGAGGAGGGTGTTGTCGTCGATGACGGCGAACTCGTGCGCGCGCGGTTCGTGGTGGGCTGCGACGGTGCCGGCAGCACCGTCCGGCGGGCGGCCGGCATCGATTTCCCGGGAACGGACGCGACCGCGTGGGGCTGGCTCGGTGACGTGGTCCTGGACTCGCCGCCGCGCGGCGGCTTCGCCAGTGTCACGAGTCCTCGGGGCGGCCTCATGGTGGTACCGATGCCGGGAGGCGTCCACCGCATCGTCGGTGCGAACCCGGACAGCGTCCAGGAGGGTCGGCCGGGCGAGCCGACCCTGTCGGAGCTGCGGGCGAGAGTCACGGACATCGCCGGATCGGACTTCGGAATGCGCGATCCGGTGTGGCTGTCCCGCTTCGGCAACGCGGCCCGGCAGGCATCGTCCTACCGCCGCGGCCGGGTGCTGCTGGCCGGCGACGCGGCGCACATGCACTTCCCGGCCGGTGGCGTGGGGCTCAATGTGGGCGTGCAGGACGCCATGAACCTGGGATGGAAACTGGCCGCGGTCGCCACCGGCCGAGCTGGCGACGACCTGTTGGACACCTATGAGACGGAGCGGCGTCCGGTGGGGGCCGACCTGCTCGTGCACACGCAGGCGCAGACCGCGCTGACGATGGCGTACTCGGCGGACGGCCAGGCCCTGCGCCGCGTGCTGTCCGGCCTGATCGCCACGGTGCCGGAGCTGTCCCGTCACCTCGCCGAGCGGCTGTCCGGCCTCGACGTGGACTACGGCACCGGCCGGCGCGTCCCGGATCTGCGGTTCGCCGACGGACGCCGCCTGTTCGAACTGCTCAGGACCGGGCGGCATGTCCTCCTGGATTTCGCGGGTGACGCCGCGGGCCAGGACGTGCCGGCCGACACCGTCCGGGTCACGACGGAGCTGGCCAAGGCGGAGGACCGCGACGACTGGAACACGGCCCGAGCCGCGCTGATCCGTCCGGACGGCCACCTCGCGTGGAGCCGTCCCTGAGTGTGCGGTTCGCTTGCTGCCTAGGGCGCCTCTAGTGCGGCACGCCCGCCAGCACCCGGTCCGGTGTGAGCGGGAGTTCGCGCAGGCGGACGCCGGTCGCGTGGTGCACGGCGTTGCCGATGGCGGCGGCCGTTCCGACGATGCCGATCTCGCCGATGCCCTTGCTGCCCATGGGGTTGAGGTGCGGGTCGTCCTCGTCGATCCAGTGCGCCTCGATCTCGGGCACGTCGGCGTTGGCCGGTACGTGGTAGCCGGCGAGGTCGCGTTCCACGAAGTCGCCGAAGGCCGGGTCCAGCGTGCTGCCCTCGGTGAGAGCCATGCCCAGGCCCATCGTCATCCCGCCGATGAACTGACTGCGTGCCGTACGGGAGTTGAGGATGTGGCCCGCCGCGTAGACGCCGAGCAGGCGGCGCACCCGGACCTCGCCGGTCACCGTGTCGACACCGACCTCGGCGAAGTGTGCGCCGAAGGAGTGCCGCGAGAAGTCGCTGTCGGCGTCGGCGCGGCCCGCCGTGTCGGCCGTGGCGTCGATCCCCTCCGGCGGGAGCGGCTGCCCCTTCCGGTCGGCCAGGTCCGCCGCCAGTCGCGTACAGGCCTCGTGGACGGCCCAACCCCAGGAGGCCGTGCCGGAGGAGCCGCCCGCCAGTGAGGCGTTGGGGAGGTCGCTGTTGCCGATGTCGGTGCGCACGCGGTCCACCGGAACGCCGAGCGCGTCGGCGGCGACCTGGGCGAGGACCGTGCGCGCGCCGGTTCCGATGTCGGTGGCGTTGATCCGGACGACGAAGCCGCCGTCCGGTGCGGCGTGGGCGCTCGCGCGGGACGGGGCCACGATGACCGGATACGTCGCCGCGGCCATGCCGGAGCCGACCAGGACGGAGCCTTCGGCGCGCGAGCGGGGGCGCGGGTCGCGTGCCGCCCAGTCGAAGCGGCGGGCTCCCTCGCGCAGGCATTCGGCGAGGTGGCGGCTGCTGAAGGGGCGGGAGCTGTCGGGTTCGCTCTGGGTGTCGTTGCGCAGCCGCAGCTCGATGGGGTCGATGCCGAGCGCTTCGGCGAGTTCGTCCATCGCCGACTCCAGGGCGTACATGCCCGGCGCCTCCCCCGGCGCCCGCATCCAAGAGGGGCTGGGCACGTCGAGCGGGAGCACCCGGTGGGTGGTGCGGCCGTGCGGCGAGGCGTACATGACGCGGGTGGCGGCGGCCGCCGTCTCGACGAACTCCTTGATACGGGAGGTGTGCGAGGTCACCTCGTGGATCACGGAGGTGAGTGTGCCGTCGGCCTCCGCCGCGAGCCCGACCCGCTGCACGGTCGGCGAGCGGTGGCCGACGACGGCCGCCAACTGCCCCCGGGGCAGGACGAGTTTGACCGGCCGCCCGGTCTCGCGGGCGGCCATGGCGGCGAGCACCACGTGCGGCCGTGGTGTGCCCTTGGCGCCGAAGCCGCCGCCGACGTGCTCGGAGACGACCGTCACCTGGTCCTTCGGCAGCTCGAACAGGCCGGCCAGGACGTCGCGGACCGTGGTGGCGCCCTGGCTGGAGTCGTGCACGGTGAGCCGGCCGCCCTGCCAGGAGGCGGTCGCCGCGTGCGGTTCCATCGGGTGGTTGTGCAGCGGCGGCACTTGGTAGGTGACATCGACGCGGGCGGACGCGCGGGCGTGCACGGCGTCGGCGTCGCCGCGGGTGTGCTCGCCGGAGGTGCCGTCGGAGTCCTCGGGAACGTAGGCGTCGGGGTGGTCGGCCGTCAGGGTGACGTCGTGGGGTTCCTCGGCGTAGGTGACACGGACGGCCGCGGCGCCTTCGCGTGCCGCCTCCAGGGTGTCGGCGACGACGAGGGCGACGTACCAGCCGCGGTGCGGAACCCGCGCGTTCTGGAGCACGGCGAGAGTGACGTCGTCCGGTTCGGCCAGACGCGGCGCGTTGCGGTGGGTGAGGACGGTGATTACGCCGGGCAGGACCCGCGCCGCCGTGTCGTCGACGGCGGTGACCTCGCCCCGTGCCACGAGGGCCGGAACCGGCCAGGCGTAGGCACACCCCTCAGGTGTGTGTTCAGCCGCGTAACGGGCGGCCCCGGTCACCTTGGCCGGGCCTTCCCTGCGCGCGGCAGGCGACCCGAGAGCGCTGGTGGTGTCCGGCATGGTTCTTCTCCCTGGAGAGCGGGGGTTGGGTGGTCCGCGGTGTGTCAGGAACCGGCGGGCGGCGCCAGGCGGCGCAGCACGTCGCACGCGAGATTGCGGGCGAGGCGCACCTTGAACGCGTTGTCGCGCAACGGCTCGGCGGCCGCGAGCTCCGCATCGACGGCCCGCTCGAACGCCTCGTCGCCCGGTGCCTCACCCGTCAGCGCCTGTTCGGCGCGCAGGGCCCGCCAGGGCCGGTGGGCGAGCCCGCCGAACGCGATCCGCACGTCGCGCACCACGGCGTCCTCGACCCTCAGGGCGACGGCCACGGAGGCGAGCGCGAAGGCGTACGAGGCGCGGTCGCGGGCCTTGCGGTAGGCGGAGGGCAGCCCGGCGGTGGCGGCCGGGAGCAGGACGCCGGTGATGAGCTCGCCGGGCATGATCTCGGTGTCCAGGTCCGGGCGGTCGCCGGGCAGCCGGTGGAACTCGGCGGCGGGCAGCGTGCGCCGGCCCGCCGCTCCTTGCAGCTCCACCCGGGCGTCGAGCGCGGCGAGGGCGACCGCCATGTCGGAGGGGTGGGTGGCGATGCACTGCGGCGAGTGCCCCAGGACCGCGAGGTCGCGATGGACGCCGTCACGCGCGCCGCACCCACTGCCCGGCTCACGCTTGTTGCACGGTTTGCCCAGGTCCTGGAAGTAGGGGCAGCGGGTGCGCTGGAGCAGATTGCCGCCCGTGGTGGCGACGTTGCGCAGCTGCCCCGAGGCCCCCGCGAGCAGCGCCTGTGACAGCACGGGATAGCGGGTGCGCACCAGTGGGTGGGCGGCGAGGTCGCTGTTGCGGACGGTCGCCCCGACGCGTACGGAGCCGTCGGCGAGCTCCTCGACGCCGTCCAGCGGCAGCCCGCTCACGTCGACCAGCGTTCCGGGCGTCTCCACCCCCAGTTTCATCAGGTCGACGAGGTTCGTTCCGCCACTCAGGTAGCGGGCGCCCGGCCGCCCCGCGTGGGCCGCGGTCGCCTCGTCGACGCTGTGGACTCGTAGGTACCGGAAGGGTTTCACCGGGTCACGTCCTCGACGGCCTCGACGATGTGCGGATAGGCGCCGCAGCGGCACAGATTGCCACTGAGCCGCTCACGGATCTCGTCCTTGCTCAGCTCGACGGGTGCGCCCGGGGCCGCGCCCGGATCCGTCACGTGTGAGGGGTGGCCCGCCGCGGCTTCGGCGATGGCGCCGACGGCCGAGCAGAGCTGACCGGGTGTGCAGTAGCCGCATTGAAAGGCGTCGCGGTCGAGGAAGGCGCGCTGAAGCGGATGCAGACCGGAGCCGCCGGGCTCGCCCTCGCTCTGGCCATCACCGTCACCGTCGGCTTGCAGACCCTCGACGGTGGTGATGTCGCGTCCCTCGTGGGCCACGGCCAGCAGCAGGCAGCTGTTGGCGCGGCGCCCGTCGATGAGCACGGTGCAGGCGCCGCACTGCCCGTGATCGCATCCCTTCTTCGGCCCGGTCAGATCCAGCTGCTCGCGCAGGACGTCCAGCAGTGTGCTGCGGTGGTCGACCGTGAGATCGCGGTGCTCGCCGTTCACGGTGAGTGGCACTGCCGAGTGGAAGGCATCGGTTGCCATGGGCGCTCTGCTCCCTCGTCCGCCGTCCGAAGCGTGGTCTGCCGTCCGACCCCGCGTATCCAGACTGGGCCAGGACACTCACTCCGGCACGCGGAGGACGCGCCGCGCGAGGGGGCGGCGAGGCCTAGTAGTGCTTCGTTAGCTCTGTTCGGTGGGGCTGATCAGGAGCATGTTGGATGTGTGGACGCACATGAAGTGGGCCGTCTGCGGGCGGAGTTGGGACTGTTCGTTGCGGATGTGTTTGCCTCGGTGCCGCGCAGGGATCAGCGGGGCTGGGGCGAGTGCTATCTGCGGGGTTTGATGCTGGACGGGCGCCGTAAGTCGATCCAGCCGATGGCCGAGCGGCTGCCGGACGGGAACATGCAGGCCCTGCAGCAGTTCGTCAGCCAGTCACACCGTGGGACTGGATACCGGTGCGGCGCCGGATCGCCGAGCGGGTCTGCCAGGTGATCCGGCCCGCGGTGTGGGTGGTCGATGACGTGTCGTTTCCCAAGTGCGGGAAGGCGTCGGTGGGGGTGGCCCGGCAGTACTGCGGTGCGCTGGGCAAGCGGGCCAGCTGCCAGGTTGCGGTCAGTGTGCACGCCGCCACCGATGCCGCGTCGTGTCCGCTTCAGTGGGCACTGTTCCTGCCCGAGGAATGGGCCGGCGATGTCGTGCGGCGGCGGGCCGCGGGGGTGCCCGAGGACGTCGGACATGTGCCCAAGCCCCGGCTGGCGCTGCACCTGCTCGACGAGTTGTCCGGTTCGGTGGAGGAGGTGCCGGTGATCGTGGCTGATGCCGGCTACGGCCGCAGCTTCCGGCAGGCGCTGGAGGAGCGTGGCTGGTCGTATGCGGTGGCCGTCGATCCCAAGGAAACCGTGCAGGTGGAGGCAGCCGAGCCGTATCGGCCGCCCTACGGCGGGCTGGGGCCGCCGGCGCGGCCCTGCTACCGCGACAGTCCCCGGGCGTTGGCCGATGTCGTCGATGCCACCACACCGTTTCGGCAGGTGACCTGGCGACAAGGCAGCAAG
>NZ_JBEOVM010000118.1:0-18913 GCF_040295505.1 Streptomyces sp. NPDC002790
CGTTACTCGGCCCCCGGCCGGTCCGCCCCTTTTTCCACTTACACCCTCTTTTATTTTCCTACCCATTGAGGGGGCACCCCGCGCGGGTCGGGGCCCCCCCCGGCGCCCACGTCCCCCTGAGCCGCCGGTGTCACTCCACGTAGTACGTCGGGTTCGGCAGCTTGTACGTCTTGCCCGAGTACCCGCCCTCCAGGTCCGAGTCCTGGTCGCCGAAGTTGCCGACGATGTCGTAGCCGCGGGACTCGATGTGCTTGCGCGTCCCCGACTTGTACTGCACCGTCGTGCAGTTCCAGGCGGCGGCCGTGGCGCAGTCGGCCAGGTACGCGGGCGGGTCGGTCTTGTCCTTGAGGAAGACGTGGTCCGCGTCGAGGTTGACGTCGATGCCGACCTTCTTCAGGTTCTCCACGGCGGCGGAGCGCTGCGTCTCACCGAGCCCCGAGTTGTAGAAGACCTCGACGCCCTTGGACTCGGCGTACCGGATGAGCTCGGGCGTGCCGAAGACGGCGGGGCGGTTCGCCTCGTCCACGTACTTCTTCCAACTGGCGTCGTTGTAGACGTAGTTGGTCTTCTTCTCGTAGTCGAGGCTGAGCAGCAGCGTGTCGTCGATGTCGAAGACGATCGCGGGCTTGTCGCCCTTGCCGTGGTGCTGCCGCGCCGCCGCGGCGATGTGCCGCTTCGCGCCCTTCTCGATCCGGGCGAGGTCCTCGGCGTACGGGCTGTCGGGCGCGGCCTGCCAGACGCCGTCGGCGTCCTGCTTCGCGCCGTAGTAGGAGTCGATCTCCTTGGTGAGGAGGCCGATGTTGTGCGGCTCCGCGGTGGCCTTGTCGTTCGTTCCGCCCGCGTCGGCGGAGCCGGCGGTGACGACGCCGGCGAGTACGAGGGAAGCGACCGTCGCTGTGGCGGCGGCGAGATGGCGCTTGCGCATCGGTGACGTAATCCAATTCTGGCCGTGACGGCTGCGAGGGCCGTCGGGGAATGGGGGACTCCGTGCAGGTGAATGTATGTCTACGCGCATCACATGAGCCCCGCGACCCGCTTTACCCGATCGATACCCGACACCAATATGGCCGCACCATTGCTCCGGCATGGCGCCTTGTTGACCGTGCCTTGAAGGGGCCCCTTCTAGGGTCGGAGGAAGCGCTCGATCCACAGAATGCAGGCCCCACCGTGACCGTGACCCCGACGAGTCTCCTCCCCCTCGCCGCCGGTGACCGCGCCACCCCACCGGTCCTCCTCGGCCTCTTCGCCGTGGGCGGCGTCATCGCCATGGCGGCCGGTCTGATCTGGGCGTTCGACGTCCGCGGGCTGACCCCGGTGGGCTACCTCCGCGTCCTGGGCGGCGCGCTGACCCTCGCGGGCGTGGTGCTGCTGTTCGTGACGTACGCCTTGTGGCACCTCGGCTGACGCACGGCGCACCTCACGCCCACGGGCGCCAGTCCCCGAGATACGTCTCCCGTGTGTGCGTGGCCGCCTGCGCGGCGGTGAGTCGCGGGCAGTTCCCCGGGATCGGCGAATCGGCACCGGGTCCGGTGTTCCGGTACTCCGCGAACCGCTGGTTCTGCCAGGGGTACGCGTCCGACATGTTGGCGTAGGGCGTGGCCGCGTCGATGCCACGGCCGATGCGTGTGTCGCGGACGACGAGGGCGGGCCTGGCCGTCGTGTCGGAGCTGGGCACCCAGGGGCGGGCCAGCTTGTAGTACGCGTCCGGTGCGGTGGAGTCGATCCGGCAGCGGCTGACCAGGAAGCCGCGCGGGTTGGCGGCCGCCGTGGACGGTGCGAAGACGAAACCGTACGGGGATGAGGCGAGGTCCGTGCGGTCGAGCGCGCGGAAGCGGCAGCGTTCGAGGACAGCCGTGCCGCGACCGAAGACGAAGTCGACGTCGCCCTCGACGTAGCAGTCGTGGAAGTACTGGCGGGCGAAGGCGGTGAGCGCGGCCGAGTCGGCGTACAGGGTGTCCTGGTGGCCGAGGAAGCGGCACTGGAAGAACGCCGAGCAGTCGCCCGTCACCTTGACCGCGACGGCCTGCGTTCCGGTGTACTCCGGGTTCGCCGCGCGCAACCAGTCGTTGGCGAAGGTGAGGTGGTGCGCGGTGAAGCCGTCGGGGCCCAGGGTGACGGTGGCGCTGCCGGTGGTGCCGTACGTGCCGGAGCCGTCGGGTTTCGGGGTGCCGGCGGCGTTGTCGTACACGATGACGGTGTCGCGGGGGTTGCCGGAGGCGCCGATCCACGTGGTGCCGGTGGCCGTGGCCGGGACGGTCACCGTTTCCCGGTAGGTACCGGGGGCGATGACGAGGGTGTGGGCGGGATCCGTTGCGGCGGATGCGGCGGCTTGGACGGTGCGGTGGTCGCCGGCGCCGTGGGGATGGACGTAGAGGGTAGTGGGGGTGAGACGGTTCCTCGGGGAGCCGTAGCGGCCGAAGGGGTGCCGGTGCGGCTTGGCGTCGGCCGGTGTGGTGGTGGCGGTCAGGGCGAGGGCCGTGACCGTGCCCGTGCCCGTGAGGAAGGTGCGTCTGGCGAGGCGGGTTTGCATGCTGCGGCTCCGGAGCGGGGGGATGTGGTGGGCGGCCGGCGATTGAGGCACACGTCACGGGGCTCCGCCCCGGGCCCCGCGCCTCAATCGCCGGCGGGGCTTGATATTGCTCAACTTGCGCCGATACGTGATGCAGTCCGACTCACGCTGGTGCGTGCCTGAATGGTGACTATCCGAGCCGGTCCGGGCCCGCCTCCCGGGACACCGTCCGCGGGACCGATCTCACCGGGTCCACATGCCGCCGCAGGGCCGGCTTCCAGCCTGCACCTGCGCGGAGCGGAGTGTCTGCGTGGGTTGTGTTGTAGGCGGCTACCAGGTCGACCGACTTGCCGTTGACCTGGTTGTCGGTTGTCGTCAGGGGATAGTCGTTCCAGCGGTGGAGGACGGTGTCCGCCCCGGTACCCCGCGGCAGCGTGAACGCGTTCTTCTCCGCGTAGAGCTGTGACTCGAAGCCGATGCCGAAGGAGTAGGCGTAATCGGCGTTGCCCACATACGAGTTGTTGTAGACGTCGACCTGTCCGAACCGGACGCGTGGGGCCCGCTCGACGAGGTTCTTGAAGAGGTTGTGGTGCAGGGTCACGCGGAGTTTGCCGCGGTCCGTGGCGGCCGCGCCGTCGCTGTTGCCGATCATCAGGGTCTTGTCGTGGTCGGCGAAGACGTTCCAGGAGGCGGTCACCAGGTCCGCGCCCTTGACGATGTCGAGCTCGCCGTCGTGCTGCTGGTAGATGCGGCCGTAGTAGCTGGGGAGGGTCGAGTCCGGGTGGGCGCCGTCGGTGAACTCGTTGTGGTCCAGCCAGACATGCGTCGCGTTGTAGACGACGGCCGCGTCGTACTCGGAGTTCCAGTTGCCGGTGTCGCCGTCCGTCGGGTCCCACTGTGGGAAGCAGTCGAGCGGGGACTCCAGGGTGAGGCCGCGCACGATGACGTTGTCGACGCCGTTGATCTGGAGGCTGCCACCTACGATGCCGGGGTTCTTCCCGACGCCGATGATCGTGGTGTTGGCGGGCACGTTCGCCTTGATGGCCTTGGCCTGGGCGGTGGCGGACGCGGCGCGCAGGTCCTCTTGTTCGCCGGACACCTCCTTGTCGTAGCCCCAGGTGGCAGGGTCGTAATCGGCGAGGTACTGGTCCAAGTCGTAGCCGGGCGCGGCGAATTCGGAGCAGGTCGCGCCGTCCGCGTCGAGGGTGCCCTTGATCTTGACGATCTTGGGCGCGGCGCCGCCGTCGGCGAAGGCGGCCTTCAGCTCCGCCCAGGTGGTGACGGTGTAGACGTGCGCGACGTCGGCGGCGGCGCCGCCCGCGGTACCGGTGGTGGCCGAGCCCCAGCCGTCGCCCTTGGCGAGGGTCTGCCGGGCGAGGTCGCGGCCGTGTGTCTCGGCGGCGCCCGCGGTGGTGACCGTGCCAGTGACGGCGAGGACGACGGCCGTGCAGCCGGCGGCGACGACCGCGTATCTCGTCTGCTTGCTGTTCTGACGGCTCTTCCTGTGTGCTCTCACTGTGCGGCTCCTGGAGGACGGTGTCGGAGTTCTCAGGCGGGGGTGGTTCCGGTGAAGTACGTCTTCGTGACCTCGACGCCGAGCTTCTGCCACAGGGCGAGGGACAGCGCCTGGACGTCGAGGAGCGCGACGCCATCCCGTTCGGCGAGGGCGGCCAGGGTGGCTCTTCGGGTGGGGCCGGCGGCGGGAGCCGCGGGGCACGGGGCGTCCCGCCACCGGCCCGGTCATGGGTGAACAGGCGTGCAGCGAGGGCTAGTTGGCCTGCTGCTTCCATTCGGTCTGCGCCTTGTTGAGCTGGTCGGCGAGCGAGTCGAGGAAGGCCTTGGCCGTCATCTTGCCGAGCATGACCTTCTGGAAGTCGTCCTCGTTGTCGGCCTTGGAGATGGTGTTCCAGTCGGGCAGGTAGTACGGAAGGTCCACGATCTTCGTCGAACCGGACGAGAGGGCGTCGGCTGCGAGCTTCGTCGGCTCGGACTTCTGGACCCAGTCGTCCTTGGCTGCCTCGGTGTTGGCGGGGATCTGCTTGGCCGACTCGTTCCACTTGCTGTTCTCCGCGTGCGAGGCGGCGAACTCCATGAACTTCCAGGCGGCCTTCTTGTTCTTGCTCGCCTTGAACAGGCCGAGCCCGTCCACCGGGTTGGAGACCTGGACGCGGGTGCCGTTCGGGCCCGTCGGGTTGGGAATGCCGCGGAACTTCGTACCGAAGGCCTTCACGTGGTCGCCGTACGAGCCGAGGTTGTGGCTCAGCATGCCGATCTTGCCGCTGTCGTACTGCGCAACCATCTTCGTGAAGTCGTTGTTGACGTCGGCGGACGGTGTCGCCTTCTTGTAGAGGGCGGCGTACTTCCCCAACGCGGCAACGTTCTTGGGGTCGTTGACCGTCGTCTTCTCGTTGTTCTTGTCCCAGAACGACGTGATGCCGCTCTGTCCGTACGTCACGTCGAGGGCCTGCGCGATGGAGCCCTCGCCGCCCCGGATGGTGTAACCGAACTCGTTCTTGCCGGTGTTGGTGAGCTTGGTCGCCGCGTCGAAGAACTTGTCCCAGGTCTCGGGCGCCTCAAGGCCCGCCTTCTTGAACAGGTCGGTGCGGTAGTAGAGGACGCCGTTGTTGGCGGACGTCGGCAGCTCGTACAGCTTGTCGCCGGCGCCCGCGGACTTCACCGACGCCATGAAGGCGTCGTTGAGCTTCCCGTTGAGCGAGCTCGTCGCTATGCGCTCGTCGAGCGGTTCGAGGGCGTCCTGCGCGGCGATGCCCGCGAGCATCGCGGTGCCCACGCCACCGACGTCGGGCAGGCCGCCGCCCTGGATGGCGGTGTCGTACTTGGACTGCACGTTCTCGGCGGGGACGCCGACGTACTTGACCTTGATGTTCGGGTTCTTGCCCTCGAAGTCCTTGATGATCTCCATCCAGACGTCGCGGCGCACGGCCGTGTTGTTGTCCCAGAAGGTGATCTCGCCCTTGCCGGAGCCCTCGTCGCCCTTGTCGCCGCCGGCGCCGCTGCCGTCGTCGCCGCAGGCGGTGGCGGTCAGGGCGAGGACCGTGCTGAGGGCGAGGGCGGTGCCGGTGCGCAGCGCGGATCTGCGGACGCCGCTGCGGGTTCCTCTGCGTGCACTGATGGTCATGATCGGCTCTCTTCTTCTGGATCCAACTGGAGGGTGGTGCTGCGGAAGTTCGTGAAACAGGCGGTGCCGGGTGCCTGGCCGCCGGGCGCCTGACCGTCGAGTGGTGCCGCCGCGAACAGGCCGAGCAGGGCGCCGACCCAGCGCCAGGGCTGGGCGGCGAACACCTGGCCGGAGCGCCAGAAGCCGTCTCCGGTGTCGACGAAGAGGCGGCAGCGGGCCCCGTCGGCGATGTCGACGCGCAGGCGCGCCGTCGCGTCGGGCGCCGCGCGGGGGTGGGCCGCGTCCCGTTCCGCGTCGGCGGTGGTCTCGGCGAACCGGTGCACGGCGTGGGCCGCCCCGTCCGCCCCGCGTTCGAGGCCGATCCACGTGTACGCGTCGCCGAGCACCGCAAGCCCCGCGCGGGCTCCGGGAGTTGTGGCGTCGAGCCGCAGGTCGACCTCCACGCGGCTCGGCAGGAGCGGCAGCCGCTGGGTCAGCAGGTGCGGTACGCGGCGCAGGTCGCGCACCCCGTCGACGGAGCGCACACAGGTCAGCCGCAGACCGTCCCCGTCGTGCGAACTCGTCTTGCCCGGGGTGGAGTTGGCCGTCCACTGCCACTGCGGCCCGAAGCGCCCGCCAGGGAAGACGTCGTCCGTCGCGGGCGCCGCCACCGTTCCCGGCGGCAGCGCGGGCTTCTCGTGTACGTCGACGGGGGCACCGTCGTCGCCGATCACCGGCCACCCGGAGGCGTCCCAGCGCATCGGCTGGAGGTGCACCACACGGCCGTACGGGCCGCGCTGCTGGAAGTGCAGGAACCAGTCGTCGCCGACCGCCGTGCGCACCCATCCGCCCTGGTGGGGGCCGTTGACGTCGGTGGCGCCCTGTTCTAGCACGACCCGCTCCTCGTAGGGGCCGAAGAACGAGCGGGAACGGAAGGCGCCCTGCCAGCCGGACTCCACGCTGCCCGCCGGGGCGAAGATCCAGTACCAGCCGTCGTGCCGGTAGACCTTGGGGCCTTCGAGGGTGAACCAACCGGGAATGCGGTCCCCGTCGATCAACACCGTTCCCTCGTCGAGGAGTTCGGTGCCGTCGGGCGCCATGCGGTGGCCGGTGAGGCGGTTCTTGATGCCGGCGCGGGATTTGGCGTAGGCGTGCACGAGGTACGCCTCGCCGGTCTCCGCGTCCCACAGCGGGCAGGCGTCGATGTACCCCTTGCCCGCCTTGATGAGGTGAGGTGTCGTCCAAGGCCCGGTGATGGATGGGGCGTTGACCTGGTACACGCCGTGGTCGGGGTCGCCCCAGAAGATCCAGAAGCGGCCGTCGTGGTAGCGGATCGACGGGGCCCACACGCCGCAGTCGTGGCGCGGGGTGGTGAACGCCTCGGCGGGTTCGAGCCGGTCGAGGGCGTGTCCGACGAGCGTCCAGTTGACGAGGTCGCGGGAGTGCAGCAGCGGAAGCCCGGGGACGCGGCCGAAGCTGGACGCGGTCAGGTAGAAGTCGTCGCCGACGCGGACCACGTCGGGGTCGGACCAGTCGGCGGCGAGCACGGGGTTGCGGTACGTGCCGTCGCCCAGGTCACCGGTCTTCTTGAAGGTCTTCGGCTTGGAGGTCTTCGGTGCGCGGCTCACGCGGCCACCGCCTTGCGGACGAGCGCCGCGGCCCGCTTGCGGTCGAGCGTGCCGTCGGCGACGACCGTGACCACGCGGCGTACGGCGGTGTCACCGGGGCCGATGGGCAGCCGGGCGGCGGAGGCGAGCGAGGAGCCGACGCCCGGGTACTCGTCGGTGCGGACGAACCACGGGTCGTGGCGGGTCCGCGCGGTGGCGCCCGCGAAGACGAGGGTCCAGCCGTCGCCCGCCATGGCCAGCCAGTCGGCGGGGCGGCCGTGGACCGCCTGCTCCCCCTCACCGCCCGCGGTGCTGTGTTCTCCCGGGGGACAACCCCCGGCCCCCCGGCCGGAAGAGGGACCGTTCGAGCTGAACACGGCCGGCGGCGCGCTCTCCTTCGGCGCCCGCCAGAAGAAGCCTCCGTACGCGGCGCCGGGACGGCCGTTGGTCGCGGGACTGCCGATGCTCAGCCCGTCGTCCGACGGGTTGGTGAGCGAGAACGTGAAGTCCAACGCCCAGGCGTCGTCGGCAAGTTGGGTGGTGGCCACGGTGCGGCGCTCGCGCAGGAGCGGCATGCAGCCATCCGCGGTCCAGTCCAAGTCCTCCACGAACCCGTCCGGGTCGCACAGCTTGAACTCGCGGTGCCGCTGCTCGCCGTGGTTGTCGAACTCGGTCGGCCCCTGCCCCTCGACGTAGGTGCGCCCACCCCAGAAGTTGCGCCCCGCGACGTCCGGCACGGCGACGCCCGCCCCGAGGTGGTGCAGGTGGTCGGCGGGCGCGAACTCGGTGACCGGAGTGCCGGCGAGCGTCGTCACCGGGTGCAGGAAGGGGCGCGGCGAGAGGCGCCGCGCGACGTCGGGGCGGATCTCGTAGCGGGCGACGGGGCGGCCCGCACAGCTCAGCGTCAGCGGGGCGGTGATCAGCCCGTTCGGGGTTCGGGTCACGACGAGGCCTCCACTCCGGAGCGGGCCCAGGACGCGCCGAGCCCGGCGAAGCCAGTGAGTCCGTCGGCGCTCGCGGCGACGAGCCCGTCGGCGCCGTGCACCACCCGGCGTACGGCGCCGGGCCGGTCGGCGGGCATCTCGCTCCACGCGTCGGCGGGCAGCGCCAGCGGGTCGGGGGCCCGCCGGATCGCCTCGACCACGCGCATGAACGCGCCGGTGGCGGCGGGCGGCACGAGCAGCGGTGTCTCCCCGTCGGTGGCGAGGTGTTCGACGAGGTTCGCCAGGAGGTCGGTGCGCCCGTGCACGGTCTCCTGCGGGCCGTGGCCCGCGCGCTGCACGAGGACGCGGTCCTGCTTGTACCAGAACGTGATCCGGCCGCGGCTGCCGTGCACGATGACGTACGGCTCGTCGGGCAGCTCGGCGCACAGGGTCGCGGCGACGGTGACGCGCGATCCGGTACGGGTGGTCAGCTCGACGTACGAGGTGTCGTCGGCCTCGATGTCGTTGGCGCGGTACAGCTCGGTGCGGATCGTGGTGAGGTCGTCGCCGCCGGTCGCGCCGTCGAGGGCGAGGGAGGTGGCGACGGCGTGGGCGAGGGGGTTGGTGAGCACGCCGTCGACCACATCAACGGTGCGGCCCGTGCCGCCGGCGTCCGCGAGACGTCGACGTCCGGCCCAGGGGGCGCGCCGGTAGTAGGCCTCGTCGCGGGCCCAGGCTCCGGCGGCGCCGATGCCGAGGGCCTCGCCGATGGCGCCGTCGCGTACGAGATCTCGTATATGGGACACCGCATGCGAGCCGAGCGACTGGAAGCCGATCTGGCAGGCGATCCCCGCCTCGGCCACCCCGGCCGCCATCCGCTCGTATTCCGTATATGACGGCGCAGGCGGCTTCTCCAGGAGCAGGTGCACGCCCCGCTCGGCGGCGACCAGGGCCAGCTCCGTGTGCGTCGGGATCGGGGTGCAGATGATCGCGATCCGGGCGCCGGTGCGGTCGAGCAGCTCCCCGAAGTCGGCGGACTGCACGAGGCCACCGGCCTCGAACCCGTCGAGCTCCGCCGCGTCCAACGGCCGCAGCTCGCACACTCCGACGAGCTGAACCCGCCCCGCCTCCGCGAGGCCCCGAAGGTTGTTCAGGTGCCAGCGGCCGTGTCCGCGAGCGCCCGCGAGGACGACGGGAACGGGCTCGCGCACCGGGCCGCCGTCGCCTGTCTGCATGATCGACTTGATCTTCATGGTGGTTGTCATCCCTTCACCGCCCCCGCGCTGAACCCCGTGACGAGCCATTTCTGAATGAAGGCGAAGACGATCACGACGGGCAGCGCGGCCACGACACCACCGGCGGCGAGCGCGCCCAGGTCGACGGAGTCGGCGCCCATGAGCGTGGCGAGGCCGACCGGGATCGTCTGCTTGTCCTGGTTGGAGAGGAACATGAGGGCGAACAGGAAGTGGTTCCAGCTGTGCACGAAGGCGAAGGAACCGACCGCGATGATCCCCGGTCGCAGCAGGGGAAGCACGACGGCGCAGAAGGCGCGGAAGCGTCCGCAGCCGTCGACCCAGGCGGCCTCTTCGAGCGAGTACGGCACGTTCTTGATGAAGCCGCTGATGAGAATCATCGTGAGCGGCAGCTGGAAGACGGTCTCGGCGATCATGACGCTGCCGAGCGAGTTGATCAGCCGCAGGTTGGCGAAGATCTGGAACAGCGGGACCAGCATCAGGGCGCCCGGGATGAACTGCGAGCACAGCAGCGCGAGCATGAAGCCCTGCTTGATACGGAAGTTGAAGCGGGCGAGCGCGTAGCCGCCGGCCAGCGCCACGACCGTCGTCATCAGCATCGAGGCGAGACCGACGAGCAGGCTGTTCTGGAAGAACATCCCGAACGACCGCTCGTTCCACACCTTGTCGAAATGCTCGAAGGTGAGCGGCCACGGTACGAGGGACGTGGATCCGGTGGGCCGGAACGCGAACAGCAGCATCCAGTAGAAGGGGACGAGCGTGAAGAGGAGGTAGACGCCGAGCGGTACGTAGATTTGCCAGCGCGGAACGTCCTCCCAAGAAGGTCCCGACCGGCCCTTCTTGGAGGGGCGGAAGGCGGCGCGGTGCCGGCCGCCGGCCGTCGTGGCGGTGCTGGGCGTGGTCGTGATGGCGGTCAATTCGGCTTCCTTGACGGTCACTTGTCCTCGCCCCCGAACTTGCTCAGGCGGAGATAGATCATCGAGCAGAACAGGAGGATCACGAAGGCGATGGACGTCAGCGCGGACGCGTAGCCGAAGTCGTGGCTGTCGACGGCGATGGAGGCGATGCGCAGCGGCAGGGTGGTCGTCTCCCCCGCGGGCCCGCCGCCGGTGAGGGTGTAGAGCAGGTCGACGTTGTTGAACTCCCACACCGCGCGCAGCAGCGTGGACAGGATGATCGCGTCCTTGAGGTGCGGCAGTGTGATGTGGAAGAACTGGCGCAGCCGGCTCGCGCCGTCGACCTCGGCGGCCTCGTACAGATCCTTCGACACGGATTGCAGGTCGGCGAGGATGAGGATCGCGAAGAAGGGGACGCCGCGCCAGAGTTCGGCGGTGACGACGGCCGGGAAGACGGTCGCGGTGTCCGACAGCCAGGACGTGCCGTACGTACCGATGCCCATGTCGGCGAGGTAACGCGTGATGCCGGTCTGGGAGTTGTAGAGCAGCATCCAGACGGCGGACGTGAGCACGCCGGAGACGGCCCAGGGCGAGAAGACGAGGGCGCGGGCCATGCCGCGGCCGACGAAGGTCTGGTTGACGACGAGCGCGAGCCCGAGGCCGAGCAGCAGTTGCAGCACGACCTGGACGACGACCCACTGGAGGCTGAAGCCGAGCGTCCGCCAGAAGTCCGGGTCGTTGGTGAACGCGGTGACGAAGTTGTCGAGCCCCGCGAACCCGTTGCGCCACGGCTTGGTCGGGTTGAAGTGCTGCACGCTGTAGTAGAAGACGCTGATGACGGGATACGCGATGAAGCCCAGCATCAGCAGCCCGGCGGGCGCGATCAGCAGATACGGGAGCCTGCGCGGGGTGGCTGACTTACGGCGCCGGGGCGGCGACGCGCCCCCCGGTGCTTTGGCCACGGCTGCGGCTTGGGCCATGACGGGAACTCCGTTCTCGGTGGCTCAGGTCGGTGCTTCTTACTTCTGTACGGGGCCGTAGAAAGCGCTTGCACGTGGCACGTATCGAAGCGCTTCCTACGGATGGTGGTTCGGGGTGGTGCGGGCGGTGCGGGTGGTGCGAGGTGACGCGCGGTGACTCAGCTCGCGTACGGATCCGAGACCGTGCCGGGCCGCGCCAGGAAGGCGAAGTCGCAGCCGGTGTCGGCCTGGGTGATCTGCTCGTCGTAGAGCACGCCGTAGCCGCGCTGGTGACGCTCGACGGGCGGCACCCACTCGGCTCTCCGCCGCTCCAACTCCTCGTCACTGACGTCGAGTTGAAGCGACCGGGCGGCGACGTCGAGGGTGATGGCGTCCCCGCTGCGGACCAGCGCGAGTGGTCCGCCGACATGCGACTCGGGCGCGATGTGCAGGACGCACGCGCCGTAACTCGTGCCGCTCATCCGCGCGTCGGAGAGCCGCACCATGTCGCGCACGCCCTGCTTGAGCAGATGGTCGGGGATGGGCAGCATCCCGTACTCGGGCATGCCGGGCCCGCCCTTGGGTCCCGAGCCGCGCAGCACCAGGACGCTGTCGGCGGTGATGCCCAACTCCGGGTTGTTGATGGTGCGTTGCATGGTCTTGTAGTCGTCGAAGACGACTGCCGTGCCGGTGTGCTTGAGCAGTCCCGGCTCGGCGGCGATGTGCTTGATGACGGCGCCGTCGGGGCAGAGGTTGCCGCGCAGGACGGCGACGCCCCCCTCGGCCGCGACCGGGTTCGTGCGGGGGCGGATCACGTCGTCGTTGTGGACCTCGACGTTCTCGATCCTATCGCCGAACCGCCCGTTGACCGTGGTCCGTTCGAGGTGCAGCAGGTCGGCGATCCGGGAGTGGAACGCGGGCAGACCGCCGGCGAAGTAGAAGTCCTCCATCAGGTACGTCCGCCCGCCCGGCCGTACGTTCGCGAGCACGGGAACGGTGCGCGCGACGCGGTCGAAGTCGTCGAGCGTGAGCGGCACTCCGGCCCGCCCCGCCATGGCGATGAGGTGGATGACGGCGTTGGTGGAGCCGCCGAGCCCGAGCACCGTGGTGACGGCGTCCTCGAAGGCCTCGGGGGTGAGGATCCCGGACGGCTTGAGCCCTGTCCACGCGAGGTCGACGGCGCGGCGCCCGGAGGCGGCGGCCATCCGCTCGTGCGCGGAATCGACGGCCGGAATGGAGGAGGCGCCCGGCAGCGTCACGCCGAGGGCCTCGGCCGCCGCGGTCATGGTCGACGCGGTCCCCATGGTCATGCAGTGACCGGGCGACCTCGCCAACCCGCCCTGAAGTTCCCGCAGTTCGCAGTCGGTGAGGTTGCCCGCGCGGTGCTCGTCCCAGTACTTCCACATGTCGGTGCCGGAGCCGAGGGTCTCGCCGCGCCAGTGGCCCGGCAGCATCGGCCCGGCCGGCACGAAGATCGCCGGCACGTCGGCGGAGGTCGCGCCCATGAGCAGGGCGGGGGTCGACTTGTCGCAGCCGCCGAGCAGCACCGCCGCGTCGACCGGATAGGAGCGCAGCAACTCCTCGGTCTCCATGGCGAGCAGGTTGCGGTAGAGCATCGGGGTCGGCTTCTGGTACGTCTCCGAGAGCGTGGAGACGGGGAATTCGAGCGGGAATCCGCCGGCCTGCCACACGCCCCGCTTCACGGCCTCGGCGCGCTCGCGGAGGTGCACGTGGCAGGGGTTGATGTCGGACCAGGTGTTGAGGACGGCGATGACCGGGCGACCCTCGTACTCCTCGGCCTCGTAGCCGAGTTGACGCATCCGGGCGTTGTGCGACCAGGTGCGCAGTTGACCCTCGGTGCCGTACCACTGGTGGGATCGGAGCTGTTCGGGCGCGAGTCTCCGGTCGGGGGCGGTCATATGGACCACCCCGCGGCGATCTCGGCGACCTCGGCGCGCTCCGCCTCCGGGAGTTCCTTGCTCGGCGGGCGGACGTCGCGGCGGCACAGGCCGAGGGAGGCGAGGGCCTCCTTGACGACGGTGACGTTGTTGGCGGAGGCGTCGGCGCCGCGCAGTTCCTCGAAGCGGCGGATCTGCTCCCACACCTTCATGGCGGCGGTGTAGTCGCCCGATCGAAGCGCTTCGATCATGGACAGCGAGACGCTCGGCGCGACGTTCACGAGCCCCGAGGTGAAGCCGGTGGCGCCCGCGGAGAAGTAGGCGGGCGCGTACGGCTCGGCGAGCCCGGCCACCCAGACGAACCGGTCGAGGCCCGCGTCCCGGGCGAAGCCGGCGAAGCGCGCGGCGTCCGGCACCGCGTACTTCACGCCGATCACGTTCGGGCAGGCCGCGCCGAGCTCGGCGAGCCGGGCACCGGGGAGCGCCGCGTTCCTGAGGTACGGGACGACGCCGAGCTCGGGCACGGCCCGCGCGATCGTCCGGTGGTAGTCGACCCAGCCGACGTCGGACACGTAGGGGTGCACGGGCTGGTGGACCATCACCATGTGGGCGCCGTGCTCGCGGGCATGCCGGGCGGCCTCGATCGCGGTCGGCACGTCATGGCCGACGCCGACGAGGACGACGCCCCGCTCCCTCACCTCGTCGAGGGTCAACTCCGTGACGAGGCGGCGCTCTTCGGGTCCGAGGGCGTAGAACTCGCCGGTGTTCCCGTTCGGCGTGAGGGTGCGCACCCCGCTGTCGAGCAGGCGCCGCAGCAGGGCCCTGTACTGCCCCTCGGCGACGGATCCGTCCTCGGCGAACGGGGTCACCGGGATCGCGACCACATCGGCGAGCGCGGCGCGCTGCGTCTCGAACATGGCTGGTGTGACTCTCATGAGTGGTGCCCACCCTCTTCTTCCCGGTCCTCCCGCGCTTCGGGGAAGGCCCGCTCGACGAACGACGCGATGTGGTCCCGCAGCGCGCGCGAGGCCCCCTGGGCGTCACCGGCGAGGGCGAGCTCCAGGATCTCCCGGTGCTCGGCGGCCTCCCGGTCCCACGAGGGGTCGGCGGCCCACGCCACGGCGGACACCAGGGCGGCCTGGTCGCGGACCTCGTCGAGCATCCTGCCGAGCAGCGGGTTGCCGCACGGGAGGTAGAGGGCTCGATGGAACTCCCGGTTGGCGAGGGAGCGTTGGGCCGTGTCGCTCGCGGTGGCGGCGCTGTGCAGCGCGTCGCGGGCGGCGTCGAGGGAGGCACGGCGGCACACGGTGCGGCGCAGCGCCTCCGGTTCGAGCAGCAGCCGCACGTCGTAGACCTCGCGGGCCATGTCGGCGTCCACCATGCGCACCGTGACGCCCTTGTACTGGCTCATCACGACGAGCCCGGTTCCGGCGAGGGTCTTGAGCGCCTCGCGCACCGGAGTCTTGGAGACCCCGAACTGGGCGGCGACATCGGTCTCCACCAGGGCCTGACCGGGACGCAGCCGCCCCGTCAGGATGCGGTGCTTGATCTCCTCCAGGACGTACTGGGTACGGGAGGGGATCGGCGTGGGCACAGAGGTCATGCGGGCCTCTCGTATGGCGTATCGCGTCTCATATATGACGTACGAAGTACGACGCGTTGAAGCTAGAAGCGCCACCGGGTTTCGTCAACGCTTCCGACACAAAAAATCCACCCCGTGCGCGCCATCGACCCCTGCGAGGAGCGGTCGATGCCGCACCCTCACCTGGACGTAACTACATCATGTAGGTACATTGCCGTCATGAAGACCATGGGGCTGCGCGAGCTGAACCAGAATCCCTCCAAGGCCGTGGCGCTGGTGCGATCCGGCGTTCCCATACTGGTCACGGACCGCGGGAAGCCGGTACTGCGCATGGTGCCGGAGGCCGAGGCGCCCAGCGCCTTGCAGCGCATGCTGGATGCGGGCGATGCGCAGCCTCCCACCGAGCAGGGCATGCCCGACCTGATCCCCGACCTCGCACCCGACCTGCCGAGCCTGTCCGAGCTGCTGCACGCGGACCGCGACAGGGAGCGCCGCCGGTGATCTACCTCGACGCATGCGCACTGCTGAAGTTCATCAAGCCGGAGAAGGAGTCGAGCGCCTTGCGGGCCTGGCGCGAGAGCCTGCCCGACGGGACGGAACTGGTCGCGAGCGAGCTGGCGCGACTGGAGATCACACGCACCCTGCACCGCGCCGGCGTCGACCACCAGCGCGTTCCCTATTACGTGAACCAAGCCGTTCGCGGCCTCTACCTGATCGAACTCACGTCCACGGTGCTGAGCCGCGCGATCGCGTACCAGACCGCGCGCCTCGGCTCGCTCGACGCCATCCATCTCGCCAGCGCCGACCCGTTCCGCTCGGACCTGACCGCCTTCGTCACGTACGGCCTGGAGCTGACGAAGGCGGCCGAGGAGCTCGGGTTCCCGGTCACCGCTCCCTCAGAGTGAAGCCAGCGCCGCGCGTACCCGCTCCAGGTCCCCGTCCGACGCAAGACCCGCGTGGTACAGCCGCAGCTGCGTCGCGCCCAGGTCGCGTGCGGTCCGGGCGTCCTGCGCGAGGGTGTCCGGGCTGCCGCCCATGCCGCGTACGACGGTGAGGTTCGCGGCGACGGCACCCCCGCCCTGTTCCGCGAAGGGGCGCACCAGGCCCGCGCCGCCCGTGCAGGGCACGACGACGCCGTCGGCGACGGAGAGGATGTGCTCCGGGTCGACGCCGGCGTTGGCGCCGCAGTGGTACGAGACCGGGTCGGCGTGCAGCAGCACCTGGAAATCGGCCGGGGCCGCGGCCCGTACCGCCGCGACGGCCGCCTCCTGGAGGGTGCGGGCCGTGGTGTCGCGGTACGCGCGCGTGGCGGCGGCGGTCTCGGCGCCGAGCAGCTTCTCGACCGTCGCCCAGCCGTCGTCCGACGCCTTCCCCCGCCATACGGGGTCCAGGGCGGACCGGACGGACACCGCCAACTCCACCGGGTCCAGGCCGTGTTGGGCGTACCCCTCGCGGCAGGAGTCGCAGAAGCACAGCGACATCAGGTACTGCCCGGCTTCGCCGAGGCCGACGCCGCCGGTCTTGTCGTGGGCGTGCAGATGCGCGAGGCCGTACCAGCCGAGCGATTCGAGTTCCGTGCCGCGCGCGCCGGGGCGGGTCGCCGCCTCCGCCGCCAGGTCGACGAGGTACGCGCGCGTGGCGGGCTGCGCGATGCACGGCGCCCACGGGTAGCGGTCGCCGTAGGCGTTGACGACGGAGGTGTCCGGATGTTCGGCGCCCATCCGGGAGTTGTGGGCGAGCACGACCCACGTGTGGACGTCGAGCCCTGCGCCCGCGAGGGCCTCGGCGGCCTCCGCGTAGGCGTCGCCGGGGGCCCAGCCCCCGGCTTCGTAGGGCGTCAATTCCCGCCCCTGCCAGCGTTGTTGGTCGACCGGGTACAGCACCGCCGCGTGCTCCGCCGTCACGATACGGTGGCGCGGGTGGCGGGGCGTCAGCGCGCGCGTGGAGTGGTAGGCAGCGGCGAGGGTGACCTGCTGGACACCGAGGTCGGCGATGCGGCGGGCGGCGTCCGGGTCCCCGTTGACGTCCCAGGGGTAGACGAAGGTGGAGGTCCTCACGCGTCGGCTCCTTCCAGCAACTTGGCGCCCTGCTCGATGAGTTCGGCGAGCCGATCGATGTGCTCCGCGCGCGGCTCGTGCAGGGGCGGCCGCACCCCGCCGACGTCGAGCCCGCCGAGCCGGACCCCCGCCTTCACGAGGGAGACCGCGTACCCCCGGCCCTGGTCGCGGAGTTCGACGAGGGGCCGGTAGAAGCCGTCGACGAGCCGGTTCACCGTGCTGTCGTCGCCCGCGTTCAGCGCCTTGTGGAAGGCCTGCGCGAGCTCGGGCGCGAAGGCGAAGGCGGCGGAGGAGTAGAGCGTGACGCCGATGCCGCGGTAGGCGAGGCCGGTGAGTTCGGCCGTGGGCAGTCCGTTGAAGTACAGGAACTCCGCCGCCCCTGCCGTCCGTACGGCGCTCACGATCCGCTGCATCAGGTCCAGGTCGCCGAGCCCGTCCTTGAGTCCGAGCACCTTGGGGTGGTGGGAGAGCGCGACGACGGTCTCCGGGGTGAAGACCGCGTTGTCGCGCTGGTAGACGATGATGTCGAGGGAGGTCGCGTCGGCCAGCTCGGCGTAGTGCCGCAGCAGCCCCTCCTGTCCCGCCACGACGAGATAGGGCGGCATCGCCAACAGGCCGTCCGCGCCCGCCCGTTCGGCCGCACGCGCGTAGCGGACCGCGAGCGCGGTGCCGTATCCGGCGCCCGCGACGACGGGCACCCGGCCCGCCGCCGCCTCGACCGCGGCCGCGACGCAGTCCTCGTACTCCTCGGGCGTGAGGGCGTGGAACTCCCCCGTGCCGCAGCAGGCGAACACGGCGGCGGCCCCGGCCTCGACGCCGCGCCGGACATGGGTGCGGTAGGTGTCGAGGTCGACGGATCCGTCGGGCCCGTACGCGGTGACGGGGAAGAACAGCGGTCCCCGGGGGTCGCGGAGTCGGGCGGCGAGCGAGAGTGGCGTCACGGGCTCTCCCTGAGCTGATGCACGGCCATACGTGCACGGTTATGATTCGCGTTTATATTTCTGAACATCCACGGTAGGACGCCCCTTTGAGCGCGGTCAAGCGCCCGAACTCACCTCCCGTACAGCTCCCTTGACGGGTGGGACACCACTCCATAGCGTTTCCCTGCATCCACGAATGTGAACGACTTCATCGACAACGGCTCACAGACACGGAGATCACGCGCATGCCCCGCACCCTCCTGCTCACCGGCGCTGCCGGCGGACTCGGCACCCTGATGCGGGAGCTGCTGCCCCAGCACGGATACGAGCTCCGCCTGCTCGACGTGCGCCCGGTCGAGAACGCGCCCGACGCGATCATCGCCGACCTCAACGACACGGCCGCGCTGCGCGAGGCGGTGCGCGGCGTCGACGCCGTGCTGCACCTCGCCGGTATCAGCCTGGAGTCGACCTTCGAGAAGATCCTTGACTCGAACATCAAGGGCACGTACCACCTCTACGAGGCCGTACGCCAGGAGGCCGCGTCCCGCACGGACGGCACGGTCCCCCGCATCGTCTTCGCCTCCTCCAACCACGCGATCGGCTACACGCCGCGCCCGCGCGTGGAGGACGGCGCATCGCTGGTCCGTGTCGAGACGCTGCGCCGCCCCGACACGTACTACGGCCTGTCGAAGTCGTTCGGCGAGGACCTCGCCCAGTTCTACTGGGACGAGCACGGCATCGAGACCGTCTCCGTGCGCATCGGCTCCTGCTTCAGGGAGCCCACGGACGTCCGCATGATGTCGGTGTGGATGAGCCCGGCGGACGGCGCCCGCCTCTTCCACGCGGCCCTGAGCGCGGAGAAGGTCGGCCACACCGTCGTCTACGGCTCCTCCGACAACACCCGCGCCTGGTGGGACCTCTCGAGCGCCCGCGCCCTCGGCTACGAGCCGCAGGACGACTCGGAGACGTACGCGGAGCAGCTGCTCGCCGAGCACGGCCCGCTCAGCGACGACAATCCCGCGCACCGGTACATGGGCGGCCGCTTCGTCAACGACCCGCCGATCTGGCCGTACTGAGATCCGGCCGTACTGAGCACACGTTTTCCGTAGGACGCGGCGGCGGGGGGGGCCCCAACCGGCCCGCCCCCCGCCGTGTTGGGGCGGGGGGGGTGGCCGGACCAGGCAGATAGGG
>NZ_JBEOVM010000119.1:0-18833 GCF_040295505.1 Streptomyces sp. NPDC002790
CTTGATCTGTCAAGCCCCGCCGGCGGCTGATCTCTCAAGCCCCGCTAGCGGTTGTTCTTTAAGCCCCGCCGGCGATTGAGGCGCGGGGTCCGGGGCGGAGCCCCGTGGCGTAGTGACGGGCTACCTACCGGGCGAGACGACCATCGCCGAGCCTCCGCCCCGGCGGACCTTCTCCGCCGCCGCGAGCCACTTTCCGCCAGGAAGACGCTGGACGCCCGTCGCCGCCCCGATCTCCGGGTTCTCCTTGAAGGAGTGGCCGATGGCCTCCAGCCTCCCGCGGAGCGCCCCGCCGTACAGCCCCGGCTCCAACTCCGTCTGCACCGCATTGCGCTGACTCGCCCGCGGCGCCGCAATCGCGTCGACCAGCGGCAGATCCCGGTCGAGGAACCCCGTCAACGTCTGCAACACCGTGGTGATGATCGTGGCCCCACCCGGCGACCCGACCGCAACCACTGGCTTGCCCGCCTTGTCGAGCACGATCGTCGGCGAGATGGATGAACGCGGACGCTTGCCGGGACCCGGCAGGTTCGGATCGTGGACGTCGGCGCTCGCCGGCGCGAACGAGAAGTCCGTCAGCTCGTTGTTGAGCAGGAACCCGCGCCCCGGCACGGTGATTCCGCTGCCGCCGGTCGACTCGATGGTGAGCGTGTACGAGACGACGTTGCCCCACTTGTCCGCCGCCGTGAGGTGCGTCGTGTTCTCACCCTCGTACGTCGTGGGCGCCGCCTTGTCCCCGGCCTCGCCGCACTTGCCGGGATGCCGCGGGTCCCCCGGCGCGAGCGGGCTCTTGAGCACCGCGTCGTCCTTGATGAGGCACTCGCGGGAGTCCGCGAACTTCTGCGAGAGCAGCCCCTTCGTCGGCACGTCCTCGAACGCCGGGTCGCCCACCCACCGCCCCCGGTCGGCGAAGGCCACCCGGCTCGCCTCGATGAAGCGGTGCAGGTACTGGACCTCGGACGCCTTCGAGAGGTCGGTGTTCTCAAGGATGTTGAGCGCCTCGCCGACACTCGTACCACCCGACGAGGACGGCGCCATGGAGTAGACGCCGAGGCCGCGGTACGAGGTCCGGGTCGGCGCCTGGAACTTGGCGCCGTACGCCGTGAGGTCCTTCGTCGACAGCTTGCCCGGACGCGCCACGTAGTCCGAATCCGGGTCCACCGGTGGCTTGTTGACCGTCTTCACGACGTCCGCGCCAATACCCCCACGGTAGATCGCTCCCACCCCCTCCCGCCCCAACTGCCGGTACGTGCGCGCCAGATCGGGGTTCTTGAACGTCGAGCCGACCTCCGGGAGCTTCCCGCCCGGCAGGAACAGCTTCGCCGTGTCGGGGAAGTCGCGGAACCGGGCCTCGTTCGACGCGGTCTGCGAGCGGAACGTGTCGTCGACGGCGAACCCGTCACTCGCGAGCTTCGTGGCGGGCTCCAGCACAGAGGCAAGCCCCCGACTCCCCCACGCGTCCAACGCCGACTGCCACGTCGCCGGCGTCCCCGGCGTCCCCACGCTCAGCCCGCTGGTGACCGCGTCGTTGAAGGCGAGCGGTTTGCCGTTCTCCAGGAAGAGGTCGGATCCTGCCGTCAGCGGCGCCGTCTCGCGGCCGTCGATGGTGTGCACCTTGCGGGACTTGGCGTCGTAGTAGACGAAGTAGCCGCCGCCCCCGGCCCCGGACGAGTACGGCTCGGTCACCCCGAGAGCGGCCGCGGTGGCGACGGCGGCGTCCACCGCGTTGCCCCCGTGCTTCAGCACCTCGATACCGGCCGCGGACGCGTCCTTGTCGACGCTCGCCACGGCGCCGCCGGAGCCCACCGCCACCGGTTCCTTCACAGGCGTACGCGAACCGGACGAAGGTGGAGCCGCGGCACCGACCGCCACCATGCTGCCAAGTGCGGCGAAGACCGACAGATTCCGCACAACTGAACGTCTCATCAGTACCTCCGGTCAACAGGCGTCAGCGCAGCGTAACTTGATCGGTCCGTGCCGTCAGGACCCCCGCGCCCTCCCCCTCCCCTCCCCCTCGAACCCCGGTCGAACATCCCGCTAGAGTGCGCCCCCATGACTGAAGACGTGCGCAACATCGTCCTCGGCCTGATCGCGGCGGGCATCAGCGCCTCGCTGGGCTGGCTCGCCCGTACCTACCTGTGGAAGCGCAAGCTCCGCAGGAAGCAGGCCTTCTTCGGGCTGCCCGACAACTCCGAGTCGCTGCTCGTCGTGAACCGCGACGCGGGCGGCCCCGAGCTGACGGTGAAGCGCCACGACGTCTTCGCCCTCCTCGAACTCTCCGCGCTCATCAAGGACTGCAACGCGCACGCCCAGGTCGTCGCCCACGACACCGCGCAACAGGGCTTCGGGGAGCGGACCGAGTTCTGTGTCGGAGGACCGGCCTCCAACAGACGCATGGCCGCGCACATGGTCAGCCTGCTGCCCGGCATCCGGGTCAACACCGACCCCGAGCCGGGCCCGGACCGCGGCGCCTTCCAGATCGGCTCCGAGCGCTACCGCCTGGAGCCGAGCAGAACCGAGTACGTCCTCCTGGCCCGCCTGACCGCCGGTCCCGCCACCCCCGAGGCGAGGCCGGTCTTTCTGTTCTGCGGGCAGCTGCCGATCACCAACCAGGCCGCCACGCGCTATCTCGCCCGCCACCACGAGCGGCTCGCCCGCAAGCACGGCAACAGCTCCTTCGTCCTGCTCCTGAAGGTCGTGAACTCCGGGGCGTACGGGCCCGACGTCGTCGAGGTGGTCGCCGATGTCACGAAGGCGGCGGAGGCCCCGCTGCCCGCGGCCCCTGCCAATGGTGGCGGCCGAGCGGCGCACAAGGCCAAATAGGGGCGCCCAAAACCAAGGAGAGCGGTGCCCCCGCCGCGTACGAATGCGACAAGGGCCCGCTCATCCTCGGCAAGCAGGCACGTCCCGACCGGCACGCGGCAGCTGACCTTCTTCTCGTACGCCGGTGTGGCGCGAGCAGTGATCTCCGGCTGCCGCTGGGCGGGAACGGACCGTACTTTCCCTGGCTTCGGCTACTGCGTACCCGGCAGCAGCGTCCCTGGCTCGGCCGGGGCGACATCGGCCGCCTCCGTCTTGGGATTGCGCCGCTGGCGCTTGGCCACCCACTGGGCGAACCAGGACAACACCATGCACATCCCGATGTAGATCGGCGAGATCACCATCACCACAGGGATGAAGGGCAAATCGTAGTCGAGGTTGGAAGCGATCAGTTTTCCGGCGTGGAGGAACTCCTCGTAGGTGATGAGATAGCCGAGCGACGTGTCCTTCAGTGCCACCACCAACTGGCTGATGATGGCGGGCAGCATGGCCCGCACCGCCTGAGGGACGAGCACATGCGTCATGACCTGCGTCTTGCGCATGCCCAGCGCGTACGCCGCCTCGCGCTGCCCGCGCTCCACCGAGTTGATGCCGGAGCGGAACACCTCGGCGAGCACGGAGCCGTTGTAGAGCGTCAGGCCAGCGACGAGCGCGGCCAGCGGCTCCATCTTCAGCGCCACGTAGATGAAAAAGATCATTACCAGGACCGGCATGGCGCGGAAGAACTCGACGAGCAGCGTCGCGATCCAGCGCACCGGCCTGTGGTCCGAGAGCCGCCCCACGGCGAGCAGCGTGCCGAGCACGAGCGACAGGACGGCCGCCATGGCGAAGGCCTTGAGCGTGTTGCCGAGCCCGCGCAGGAGCAGTTCCTGGATGCCCGTGTACTCGAAGGGCATCCACTTCGTGTACGTGAACTGGTCGGTGTCGAAGAGCAGGTACAGAAGCCATCCGACCAGGGCGAGCACGATGAGCGTCGAGACGGCGCCGTACATCTTGTGGCGGCGTTCGGTCTTCGGGCCCGGAATGTCGTACAGGGCGGTGGCGTCGTGCCGCAGGGCCTTCATCGGGCGAACCCCCAGCGCTTCTCGAGGAAGTTGAACAGGGCGCTGATGGCCAGCGTGATGATCAGGTATCCGATCGCGATCCAGACGAAGGTCCAGATGATGTTGTAGCCGAGCTCGCTGAGCGTCTTGTAGGTGCCGAGCAGCTCGACGACGCTGAAGGCGCCCGCGATCGCGGAGTTCTTGGCGAGCGCGATGAGCGTGGAGCCGATCGGCGGGATCACGGACCGGAAGGCCTGCGGCAGGATCACATGGGTCAGGGTCTGGCCGAACGTCATGCCGAGGCTGCGGGCCGCCTCGCCCTGCCCTCTGGGCACCGTGTTGATGCCGGAGCGCACCGCCTCGCAGATGAACGCGGAGGTGTAGCAGCCGAGCGCGAGGATCGCGAAGACGGTGAACGGCAGGACCAGGCCGAAGCGCGGCAGGCCGAGCAGCACCGCGAAGAACAGCAGCGTCAGCGGCGTGTTGCGCAGCACGGTGACCCACGCGGTGCCGAAGGCCCGGAAGGAGCCGACGGGTGCGACCCGGAACGACGCCATGAGGAAGCCGAGCACCAGCGCCAGGATCGACGCGAAGACGGTGAGCTCGACGGTGCCGAGGAAGCCTTTCCAGTACAGCTCGATGTTGTCGGTCAGGACATTCATGGGACGCCTCCTCAGTTCGCCGGGTAGCGGTCGATGGCGGGCGGTTTCGGGGCGGGCTCCCCGGACAGGCCGAGCGTCGCCTCGTACGCCTTCTTCCAGTCGCCGTTCTTCTGGCCGGCCTCGAGCGCGTCGTTGATGGCGAACCGCAGCGCGTTGTCCTTCTTCGGGACGCCGATGCCGTACGGCTCCTCGGAGAACGGCTTGCCGACGAGCTTCATCTCCTCGGGCACCTTGGCCGCGTAGCCGAGCAGGATCGCGTCGTCGGTGGTGACCGCGTCGACCTGATAGGTCAGCAGGTTGTCGACGCAGATCGAGTACGTGTCGTACGCGACGAGTTCGGCCTTCGGATAGTCGGCCTTGATGCGCTGGTACGGGGTGGAGCCGGCGGCCGAGCAGACGCGCTTGCCCGCGAGGTCGTCGGGGCCCTTGATGTCCTTCTCGTCGGTGCGCACGAGCAGCGACTGTCCCGCCATGTAGTACGGGCCCGCGAAGCCGACGATCTTCTTGCGGAGGTCGTTGATGGTGTACGTGCCGACGTAGTAGTCGATCTGCCCGTTCTGCAGGGCCGTCTCGCGGTTCGCCGACGCGATGGTCTTGAAGCGGATCTTCTTCGGGTCGAGGCCGAGGGAGGCCGAGACCATCTTGGCGATCTCGATGTCGAAGCCGGTGTACGTGCCGTCCGCGGGGTTCTTCTCGCCGAGGTAGGGCTGGTCCTCCTTGGCGCCGACGACGAAGTGGCCGCGCCTCTCCGCCTTCTTCCACGTCGGGGAGTCGGGCAGCGAGAAACCCTGGGCGATCTTGTACTGGGGGAGCTCGGCGGCCGAGGGACCCTTGACGGGTGGGCTGCCCTCCTTGCCGCACGCGGTGGCGGCCAGGGCCGTCACCGTCAGGGCGGCGAGCAGCCGTAGCGACTTGGCGATCATGTGCTGGTGCCCTCCCCCGGTCAGTGCTTCAGGATCTTGGAGAGGAAGTCACGTGCGCGCTCGCTCTCCGGGTGGGTGAAGAACTCCTCGGGGTTGCGGTCCTCCACGATCTTTCCGTCCGCCATGAAGACGACGCGGTCGGCGGCGGTGCGCGCGAAGCCCATCTCGTGGGTGACGACGACCATCGTCATGCCGTCGCTCGCGAGTTGCTGCATGACCTCGAGGACCTCGTTGATCATCTCCGGGTCGAGTGCCGAGGTCGGCTCGTCGAAGAGGAGCGCCTTGGGGTCCATGGCGAGTGCGCGGGCGATGGCCACGCGCTGCTGCTGTCCGCCGGAGAGCTGCGCGGGGAACTTGTCGGCGTGGGCGGCGAGTCCGACCCGTTCGAGAAGTTCGCGCGAGCGCTTGTCGGCTTCGCCCTTCTTGCGTTTTCTGACCTTCAGCTGGGCCAGCGAGACGTTCTGCAGCACCGTCTTGTGCGCGAAGAGGTTGAACGACTGGAAGACCATGCCCACTTCGGCCCGCAGTCCCGCGAGCGCCTTCCCCTCCTCGGGGAGCGGCCGGCCGTCGAGCCGGATCACGCCGGACTCGATGGTCTCCAGACGGTTGATCGTCCGGCAGAGCGTCGATTTGCCCGACCCCGAGGGGCCGATGACCACCACCACCTCCCCCTTGCCGACGGTGAGGTCGATGTCCTGGAGGACATGCAGCTCCCCGTAGTACTTGTTCACGTCTCGCAGCTCGATCAACGGATCGACGGCCATCGGCGGTCCCTGCCCACTTTCAGGTGTGTCGGTCCGCGCAAACTATCCACGCTTACATGGGACTTAACAGACGACACGCACTTATGGGCATTAACCGTATTTGACGCTCAACTACGCGGCGCCACCTCGCCGGTCTACGACTCGGCGGCCTCCGCGTAGAACTGGGAGAGCTCCGGGGCCCCGCTCGCCGCCCACTCGTGCCCGGCCTCCACGACGTCGATCTCGCGGCCCGATGCAAGCCGCACCACCGGCTGCCCGTTGTCCCAGATCACCCAGGTGGCGCCCAGTACGTGGCGCACCATGACCGAGCCGAGATAGAGACCCGCGTCGTTGCCCAGCCAGTGCAGCGTGTCCTCGTCCTCCCGCCAGCGCGGCACGAGTTGATCGAGGGCCTCCAACGACCGCACCGACTCGTCGAGTTCGACCCCCGCGTCATCGGCCTGGGAACGCAACAGCTCGCACTCGGAGAGGAGTTCGACGAGTCCGCTCTCGCTCTCGTCACCTTCGTCACCGGTCGGGAACACGGCGACACCGTGTGCCGGACCCTGCTTCTTGCGCCAATTCGCCGCGAAAGGGATCTTCATATTGCCCAGATTCGCATCCTGGCACCTGCCCGCACCACAGGCGCGCGGAGGTGACGCCGCGCGGAGTTCAGGAACCGGACACCGGCCTTTCTCCCCCGTTTACCTCGCGGCACGTTGACGGGCCATCACCCCGTCCTTAACTTCATGGCGCAACCACCACGGCGGACACACAAGCGGAGGGAGTCGGTCTTGCGCCGACGCATTTGGGGAGCCGCGTTCATTCTGGCCGTCTGCGCGGAGTTCACCCCTGTCGCCACGGCCCACGCCGCGCCCGCAAGACCCGGGCCGCTCCCCCTGGAGCGGCTCTTCGACAACCGGGCCGTCAGCCACGACACGGCGCCCGGCGAAGCGGACTTCGACGGCGCGGGCAGCTCCCTGTCCGCGCAGGACCTCACCGCGGCCGGCTGGACGCCCGGCCGCACCATGGAGATCGACCGGGCCCGCCTCACCTGGCCGCGGACGGCCGGGTACGGGCCCGACAACGTACGGGCGAACGGGCAGTCCGTGCGGGTGGGCGGGCGCGGGGACGCGCTCGCCTTCCTGGTCGCGGGCACCGGCGGGGACGCGGCCGGGACCGGCGTCGTCCGGTACGCGGACGGCTCCCGGTCGACGTACCGGCTCAGCGCGCCCGACTGGCGCACCGGGCCGCTCGCCACGAAGTCGGTGGCGCTGCCGCACCGGAACACGCCGTACGGCCAAGTCGCCGAGAAGGCACGGCTGTACGCCGTGACCGTGCCGGTGCGCAAGGGCCGCCAGATCTCCTCCGTCGAGCTGCCGAGGGCGAGCGGCGGGGCGCTGCACGTCTTCGGCCTGTCCGTGCGGGCGGCGACGCCCGGGTGGACTGGCAGCTGGTCGGCCTCGCCCGCCGGGTACACCGCGGTGGGGCCGTGGGCGGACCGCACCATCCGGCTCGTCGTGCACACGAGCACCGGCGGGCCCAGGGTCCGCATCCGCCTGGAGAACACCTTCGCCGCGACCCCGGTGCGGGTCGGCAGCGCGTCGGTGGCCGTGCAGGGGGCGGGGGCCGCGGCGCTCGACATTCCGGTGCCGCTGACGTTCCGGGGCTCCCCCGGCGCCCAACTCCCCGCCGGTGGGCAGGTGTTCAGCGACCCGGTGGACTTCGACGTACCGGAGAACGCGAACCTTCTCGTGAGCTTCCACCTTCCGGAACCCGTCACCGCGGCGCCCGTGCACAGCCAGGCCATCCAGCGCAGCTACGTGAGCACGGTGGGCGATCACGCCGCGGACGCGGACGGCTCCGCGTACAGCTCGACGATCTCGTACTGGCCGCTGCTCACCGGCGTCGACGTGGGCGGTGGTCCCGGCTCCGTCGTGCTGCTCGGCGACTCCATCACGGACGGCGTGAAATCGACGCTGGACGCGAACCACCGCTGGCCGAACGTGCTCGCCACACGGCTCCTCGCCCAGTCGAAGGTGCCGCACTACGGGGTGTTGAACGAGGGCATCTCCGCGAACCGGGTCGTCGCCGACCGCTACCCGGGCGACGGGCTCTCCACCGACACGGGCGGGGTGAGCGCGCTGCACCGGCTCGACCGCGACGTGTTCGCGCAGACCTCCGCGAGGACCGTCGTCGTCTTCCAGGGCGTGAACGACGTGCGCTGGGGCGCGAGCGCCGCGCAGGTCGAGGCGGGGCTCCGGGAGATCGTGGCGCGGGCGCACGCGCGGGGCCTCAAGGTGATCGGGGCGACCATCACGCCGTGCGAGGGCGAGGCCCTGTGCACGGCGGCCGCCAACGAGCAGCGGGAGGCCATCAACTCCTTTGTGCGCAGCCCCGGTTCGGGCTTCGACGGCTTCCTCGACTTCGACGCCGTCGTCCGCGACCCGGCCCGCCCGGCGCGGATGCTCCCCGCGTACGACAGCGGTGACCATCTGCACCCCGGCGACCCGGGCCTGAAGGCGCTTGCCGATTCGATCGACCTGGAGATCCTCAGGCCGTAGCGTCGTCCGGCTTCCTGGCGATCAGGATTGCCTGCCGGCCCTGGGTCGCCCGCTCATAGTCGTCGGGCTCGCGGATCAGTTGGGACTCCATCGGGAGCCCGGCCTGCTCCACGAGCCCGACGACGTGCTCCGGGTCCAGCCAGTAGACGTCGAGCGAGAGGTCGTGCCCGTAGGCGTGGTCCAGGTGCCGCAACAGGTCGCCCACCTTGAAGCCGAGCAGCAGATAGCCGCCGGGGGCCAGGACGCGGTGGAATTCGGCGAACACCGTCGGCAGCAGCTCCGGCGGCGTGTGCACCGTCGAGTACCAGGCGACGACGCCGCCGAGGGAGCCGTCCGCCAGGTCGAGCCCGGTCATCGTGCCCTCCTCGAACCGCAGTCCGGGGTGGGCACGGCGGGCCTCCGCGACCGTCTTCGGCGACAGGTCGACGCCGAACGCCGAAAGGCCGAGGGAGTTCAGATGGGCCGTCACATGGCCGGGCCCGCAGCCGAGGTCGGCCACGGGTCCCGCGTCCGCCCGCCGGACGCGCTCGGCGAAGACGCCGAACACCGCGTGCGCGTACAGGTCCTGGGGGAAGAGCGGAGGAATGATCTCCGCGTAGGCGCCCGCGGCGGTGTCATAGGCGAGTTGGGTCGAGTTCAGGTACGTCGTCAGATCCGTCACGGACGCAGACGCTAGTGCCCGCCACTGACAATCGGCCCGCCCGGCCGGTGTCGGCTCAGACGTCGAGGTCCACCACGACCGGCGCGTGGTCGGAGGCCCCCTTGCCCTTGCGCTCCTCGCGGTCCACGTACGCGTCGGAGACGGCCTTGGCGAACGGCTCGTTCCCGTAGACCAGGTCGATGCGCATGCCCTTGTTCTTCGGGAAGCCGAGGGCGCGGTAGTCCCAGTACGTGAAGGGGTGGTCGTACTTGAGGGGGCGCGGCACGACGTCGGTCAGGCCCGTCTCACGCAGCGCCGTGAGCGCCGCGCGCTCGGCCGGGGTCACATGCGTCGCCCCGTCGAAGAGGGAGATGTCCCAGACGTCGTCGTCCGTCGGCGCCACGTTGTAGTCGCCCAGCACCGCGAAGGGGCGCGAGCCCGCCGCGTCGCCCGCGACCGCCGCCTTCAGGGCCTCGAACCACTGGAGCTTGTACGCGTAGTGCGCGTGGTCCACCTCCCGCCCGTTCGGCACGTACACCGACCAGACGCGGGCCGGGCCGCAGGTCGCGGAGACGGCGCGGGGCTCCTCCACGCCGTCGTACCCGGGGTCGCCGGGCACGCCCTTCACCACGTCCTCCAGGCCCACGCGGGAGAGCAGCGCCACCCCGTTCCACCTGCCGTTCGCGTTCACCGCCGACTCGTAGCCCAGCTCCCGCAGCTCGTCCGCGGGGAACTGCTCCGCCGAGCACTTGGTCTCCTGGATGCACAGCACGTCCGTGCCGCTGCTCTCCAGCCAGGCAAGGAGGCGCGGCAGCCGCGCGGTGATCGAGTTCACGTTCCAGGTAGCAATGCGCATGTCCCACAACCTACTAGGCGGGACTGACAACGCCCCGCCGAGCCGCCGACACATCGACAGGCTGCCTTGCAAGTTTTCCTGTTAGACAGTTAGCCTGCCGAACATGACGATCAACACCCCTCTCGACGAGCGTCCCGCCCTCGTCCTCATCGACCTCCAGAACGGCATCCTCGGCCTGCCGACCGTGCACCCTTCCGCCGACGTCCTCCAGAACGGCGCCCGGCTCGCCGAGGCCTTCCGCGCCAAGGGCCTGCCGGTCGTGCGCGTGAAGGTCGCCTGGTCTCAGGACGGCGGCGACCTCCCGACGGGCCGGGCCGCCGCGGGCGCCATGACGCAGGCGCCGCCGCCCGCGTTCTCCGAGTTCCCCGACGAGCTGGGCCCGCTCGGCGACGACATCGTCATCACCAAGCGGCACTGGGGCGCCTTCACCGGCACCGAGCTGGACCTCCAGCTGCGCCGCCGCGGTGTCACGCAGATCGTGCTCTGCGGCATCTCGACGTCGATCGGCGTCGAGTCCTCCGCCCGCTCCGCGTGGGAGCTGAGCTACCACCTCGTACTGGTCGACGACGCGACGACCGACACGGACGCCGACTCCCACGAGCACAGCTTCGGCAAGATCTTCCCGCGCATCGCGGAGATCGGCTCCACGGACGAGGTCGTCGAACTCCTCAAGAAGTAGCCGTCAGACCTGCGCCGAGTCACCTGGAGTGAGGCGCAGGTGCTCCGCGCCGCCGAGTCCGCCGATCTGGTTGTCGTAGATCGGCCGGGCGAGGTCCGTGAGCAGCGCGTCGTGGATGTCGTACGCGCGGCGCGGCTTGACCTCCCGTACGTAGTCGATCACTTCGGCGATCTTGTTCCAGGGCGCCATGACGGGCAGCATCAGCGTCTCGACCGGGTGGTCGGGGACGGTGAGGGCGTCGCCGGGGTGGAAGACCGTGCCGCCGTCGATGAGATAGCCGACGTTCGTGATGCGCGGGATGTCCGGGTGGATCACTGCGTGCAGCTCGCCGTGCGCCTGGACGTCGAATCCGGCGGCCGAGAACGTGTCGCCGTGGCCCACCGTGTGGACGCGGCCCGGGAACGCCGCCGAGATCTGGTCCGCGACCGACTTCAGGGTCCAGATGTGCGCGCCGGGGTTGGCCTCCATCCCGGCGCGCAGCCGGTCCTCGTTGAAGTGGTCGGGGTGCTCGTGCGTCACGAGGATCGCGTCGGCGCCGACGGCCGCGTCGTCCTCGGAGAATCCGCCCGGGTCGATGACGAGCGTCTGCCCGTCCTTCTGGAGCCGTACGCACGCGTGGGTCTTCTTCGTCAGCTTCATGCGTCCATCCTGCGCCCGCTCCCGCCCGGTTTCACGCCTGGGGCGGTTCCCCGCTCACTCCTGGGGCGTGGTCTCCTCGCGGATCACCTGCTGGGCCACCTTGAACGCCGCGTTCGCGGCCGGTACGCCGCAGTAGACGGCGGTCTGCAGCAGGATTTCCTTGATCTCCGCGGCCGTGAGGCCGTTGCGCAGGGCGGCGCGCGTGTGGAACACCAGCTCGTCGAGGTGGCCGCCCGCGACCAGGGTCGCCAGGGTCACCGAGGAGCGCGTGCGGCGGTCGAGGCCCGGACGGGACCAGATCTCGCCCCACGCGTAGCGGGTGAGGAGTTCCTGGAAGTCGCCGGAGAAGTCGTCGGCGGTGGCCAGGGCCCGGTCCACGTGGGCGTCGCCGAGGACCTCGCGGCGCGTCTTGAGGCCCGCGTCGTGCGGGTCGGGCCGGGTCGCGGCCTCCGGCTGCTGCGCGGCCGCGATCTCCGCGCGCGGCGGGGCCGACGGGGGCGGCGGCGCGATGACCGGCTTGACCGGGGCGGCCTGGATGGCGGTCTGCCCGGTCTTCTCGTGCGCGGCGGGCCAGGCCGAGGTGAAGTGCCGTACGAGGAGGTCGGTGACGGCGGCCGGCTGCTCGACCGGGGCCAGATGGGAGGCGCCCGGCACCACGGCGAGCCGGGCGTCCGGTATGCCGGCGACCAGGGTGCGGGCCTCGGCGGGCCCTGTGACCTGGTCCTCCGAGCCGACGAGGACGAGCGTCGGCACACCGATGTCGGCCAGCTCCTCGCGGACGTCGAAGGCGGCGAGCGCCTCGCACGAGGAGATGTAGCAGCCCGGGTCCGTCGTACGGACCATCTGCACGGCCCAGTCCGTGATCGCGGGCTGCGCGGTCGCGAAGCCGTGCGTGAACCAGCGCTCGGGGGCGGTACGGGCGATGGGGTCCAGGCCGTTGCTGCGCACGATGACGCCGCGCTGGCGGAACTCGTCGGCGGTGCCGAACCGCGGCGAGGCCGCGATCACGGCGAGCGACGCGACGCGCTCCGGGTGGCGCAGCGCGAGCTCCGCGCCGATCGCGCCGCCCAGCGAGCAGCCCGCGTAGCCGAAGCGCTGGATGCCCAGCTCGTCGAGCGTGGCGAGCAGCCGCTCCGCGAGCGCCTCGACGGAACCGGCCGGGTGGGCGGGGGAACCGCCGTGGCCGGGCAGGTCGAAGCGGAACACCCGCCAGTGCTGGGCCAGCTCGGGCACCTGGCGGTCCCACATGTGCCATGTGGTACCCAACGAGGGCCCCAGGATCAGGGTCGGGGCGTCTTCTGGCCCGTCAAAGCGGTGTTGCAGGGTGTTCATCGACGTCTCACTCACCCGTCCGACCCTCTCATCTGTCACGAACTGTCACATTGTCGGGGTGGACGTGATAGTCCGTGGCCTTCTCACAGCAGCAGGCCCGGCACTGCCGGAACGCTCCGGCAAGTGTAGGTATGCGCTTAACGCCTTGTGCACGGACTCGTCTCGGCAGCGACCGCCTCGAGCACGTTCCTTCCCTCAGCACTTACGGTCAGCCTGGCCCCTTACCCATGGGCTTCCCACCGGATCCGGTTCCGGCGTCGAGCGTGGCCGCGCGTACACGCCCGACCCGACCTACCGAAAACCCTTCCAAAATCTCCCCACCAGCGGCTTGGGTCACCCAGCCCACATCCCCACGGCTGGACATGGTTGACGTCCTGGTGGTCTCCGAGACACGTACTGCGTTCAATTCGGGCAGGATCTAGCTTGATCGCGGGCTGCCCTCAACAAGATGGGACCGGGAGAGGTCGGTGGCGGCCAAGTCACCCCTCGGAGGCGTGATCAGGAGGGTCGGCCTGGAATCCGGCGATCAGGGTATCCATGAGGAAGTGGAAACTCCGCGTGACATCGCGCGGCATCCCGAAGCCGCCGTCGGCACCCTCAAGGATGACGAACCCGTGCAGTGCTGATCGCAGCGCCCTTGCCGAGTCGACGACACGCGCGTCAGGCAGGCCGAAACCGGCGAGGACGTCGAGCAGAACCTGCAACGCCTCTTCGCTGACGCGGCGGTCCTCCTCGTCGTCGGCCGCCGGAGCGGGGACGGTGGCGGCGTAGCGGCCGGGATGCTTCAGGGCCCAGTGGCGGTAGCTGTCCGCGAACGCCCGGACTGCGTCCGGGCCGGAACGGCCGACGGAATCCCGGGCCAGCTGGTGGGCGAATTCGCGCTTCGCCTGGACGGAGATGCCGTGCCGCAGTTCGTGCAGGGAGCGGACGTGCTTGTACAGGGATGGCGGTCGTACGCCGAGCCTGTCGGCCAGCAGCCCCATGGTCAGGCCCGCAAGACCGACCTCGTCGGCGAGCGCCGCTCCCGCCGCCACGACGACGCTCGCATCGAGGCCTGCTCTAGGCACGGGCGTGTGCTTCCAGGAAGGCCAGCATCAGAGAGACGGTCTCCTCGGGGTACTGGTCGTGCGGGTAGTGGCCGGCTCCCTCGATCACCGCGAGCTCTCCGACACCGGCCGGCATCGCGGCCACGATGGCCCTGCCCTCGGCGCGCGGATCGACCCAGTCGGGGTCGAGCGAGCCCTGCACGATCAGGGCAGGACACCGTACGTTGCCCAACTCGGCGTCGGCGTCCGTCGGCGCCGACTGCGCCATCTTCTGCATCGCCCGCATCCGACCGGGCTCGCCCAGCATCGCCTCGATACGGGCCAGCCGGTCGGTCCAGTCGGCCGGTTTGCGGCCCGGGTAGGCATGGTCGAGGTAGCGGGTCCACAGTCCCACGCTGCCGAGCAGACCGGCGCCGAGCAGCCGCAAGGCACCCGTGCGGTAGCTCTTCGAGCGGAATTCGCCGAGCTTGATCGACTGCGCGCGCGTGAAGGGGCCCAGCTCGATGATGCCCCTGACCAGGCCGGAATCCTGGGCGGCCACGATGGTGGCGGCGCCGCCGGAGATCGAGTGACCGACCAGGACGGCCGGGCCGCAGTCGATGTGGCGGATCACCGCGAGCAGATCGCCCGCGATGTCGGTGCGCGAGTAGGAAGGCCACTTTGCACTCGACTTGCCACAGCCCCGCAGGTCGACCGCGGCCACTCGATACCCCGCCTCCACCAGATGCGGCAGGACGAACCTGTACGCCGCACGGCTGTCCCCCAAGCCGTGGGCCAGGACGACCAGCGGGCCCGCTCCAGCGTCCTCGTAGGCGATGGTGCCGCCCGGGACAGAGACGGACTCAGCCACGACATCTCTCTTCTAGTTAAGTGCAATAGCTATAAGCTAATCCAGATAGCCAAAAAATGCCCACCCCAGCCGGGCGAGGCGAGCGGGAAGGTCCAGGCCATTCCGGGGCGGAGCGCCGGCTCCACGCGGGCGCGTGGGCCGTGCGCGTCCACGAAGTGAACGCGACGGCGGACGCGGTACGGGGGCGTCCGATCCCTGGAAAACCCTTAGCGGCGCCGAGGGGGGGCAGAATGCAGAGCCGGTGTCCTGGTGTGTGCTGCAGGAGGCGGGGACAGCACGACTGCGCGAGGACTCGCACCCTCCGTATTCAGTAAGGACAGCGCGCGCAGGGAGCATCCGCCGGAGCGGAGATGCCCGGCGCTCTGGGGCCGGGTGGCCGCCGACTTCGGGGTAGCTCTCATCCCCGCGCTCGCGGCCGCACCTCGCCAAGGCGTGACCTACCTCGAAGTAGCTCAGCCCAGCGGCCTCACACACGACATCCAGATCACGACCCGCGAAGAAGACACATCACCCGAAGTCGAAGCCCTCTCCCCTCTGCTGGTGCAGCGCGGCATTGGGGGCGGGACATGCGGGCCCGGGCGGCCGAGCAGGACTGGGATCGGGTCATGACGGCACACCCGGGTCGGTCGACTGTGCCCTCTTCCATCGGGAGATGGCACGGGCCAGTTGGTCCGATGCGCGTTCCACCTGGTGGTCGGGGCCCGGGGAGCCGGCCGTGACAGGCAGGTCGACGCTGGGGTAGCGCGGGTCACGGTCGAAGGGGATCGTGTCGCTGGTGTCGACGAGCCAGCGCAGCACCGCATCCCGCAAACGTGTTTCGGTTGTGGTGTGTTCGGGGTGCCCGGCAAGGTTGGTGCGCTCGTGAGGGTCGTCGGTGCGGTGGTACAGCTCGGCCGGTTCGTACAGGCGCCATACATAGGACCAGTCGTGGTCGCGGACGCAGATGGCCCGACCGACCAGTTCGGGCCGTTCGTGCTGGAGGGCTGCCTTGAGGTCGTAGGGGAAGTCCGCCTCTTCGAGCTGGGGCTCCTCCTCGGCCGAGAATCCGCCCTCGGTGAACGCGTATTGCCGATGCTCGGCGTCCGGGGCGTGCAGGACGGGGACGAGGCTGCGGCCGAAGTGGCGGTGGTCGGGCGCGACGCCGGCGAGTTCCAGGACGGTGGGGACGATGTCGACGAGTTCGACGAGGGCGTCCGTGCTCTGGCCGGCCGGTAGGTCGCCGCCGGAAACGACAAGGGGGGCACGGGTGATGCAGGGGTGCAGCGCCGAGGGCCACTTCTCGATGAGGCCGTAGTCGCCGAGGTATTCGCCGTGGTCGGCGAAGAAGAAGGTGACGGTGTCGGCGGCGTGTCCGTGGTCGTGCAACGCCTTGGTGAGACGCCCCAGTTGGTCGTCCATCCGGGAGATCATGCCGTAGTAGGTGGCGGTGATCTCCCGCCAGGTGTCTGCGCTGGTGTCCTTGATGCCGAAACGCCGGCGGACGGCCTCCATGAAGGCGGGCTCCTGGGTGGTGTCGTCGACCGCTGCGACCGGGGCAGGGAGCGTCGCGCGGTTGTACATCGAGTACCACGGCTCCTCGACCTCGAAGGGGCAGTGGGGTGCGACGAGCGGGACGAAGAGGACCCATGGCCTGTCGTCGGGGGCCTGGGACAGCCAGCATTCGGCACTGCGCACGGTGGCCTCGTCCGCGTCGACCCGGTCCGGGTCCTCGGGGAGTCTGCCGCGGTAGTGGAGACGGGCGGCCGTCTCGCCGCCGGGCCAGGTGCCGCGCGGGGTGGGGCGCACGGCTTCGGTCGGGGTGATGCCGTAGCCGTACTCGTCGACGCTGAGTTCGGTGGCTCCGGGTGCGAACGTGTCGCCACGCATGCCGGGCCAGGCGACGTGGTAGCCGGACTCCTTCAGGCTGCGCAGCACGTTGGGTTCCCACGGCTTGAGCAGGTGGGTCAGGGTGCGGTGGCCCGCTGTGTGCGGGTACCAGCCGGTCAGGAAGGACGCCCGGCTCGGGGAACAGACCGGGTGCTGGACGTAGGCATGGTCGAAGCGGGTACCGCGCGCCGCCAGCGCGTCCAGATGGGGAGTGCTGATGTGGGTGTTCCCGAAGGCGCCGAGCGCGTCCGCGCGCAGTTGGTCGGGGATGAAGAAGAGGAAGTTGGGCCTCGAACGGGCCATGGCGCGCCTCCGATTCGGGTGCGGGTGATCGGGAGACCCGACCACAGCCAAAAAACGTACGATGATTGGTTTTGGACGTCAAGACACCCCACCCCGTAGCCCCTGCCCCGACGGCGACGCCCCCTCGATCCCCGAAGATGCATTGACGGCTAAAACCGATCACATTACGGTTTTGGCTGTCGACGGGCAGGGCCGTCACCATCCGCAGGCCCCGCCCTGCCCTCTCATCTCTTGCCGGCGCATCGGCCGGCCCGCCGGACGGAGAGATCATGAACGGGTATGCCACGAGATTCGTGACCACGGCCGGTGCGACAGCTGCCGCACTGGTACTCACGGCCTGCGGCGGCGGCTCGGGTTCGACCGGGACGAGCACGGATGAGCTGGACATCGCCACCATGACGGCAGCCCAGAGCCTCGACCCCAAGGACGCGATCGGCGGCGCGCTGCCGTACTTCCAGGCCGTGTACGACACGTTGATCAAGCGGGACCCCAACGGCGCACTGCGCCCGATGCTCGCCACGAAGTGGTCGTACGACGACAGTCGTACAAAGCTGAGCCTGACGCTGCGCAAGGGTGTGAAGTTCAGCGACGGCACGGTGTTCGACGCGCAGGCCGTCAAGGCGAATCTCGAACACTTCAAGAAGGGCGGAGGAGGTGGCGCCAAGTACCTGAGCGCGTTGAAGAGCGTCGACGTGCAGGGTGCCTCGCAGGTGACACTGCACCTCAACTCCCCCGACCCCGCGCTGCTGTTCTACTTGAGTGATGCGGCGGGCCTGATGGCCAGCCCTGCCAAGATCGACGCCGGCTCGCTGACGACGACGCCCGTGGGGACCGGCCCGTACACCCTCGACAAAGGGAAGACGGCGGTCGGCAACAAGTACACGTTCGCCCGCAAGCCCGGCTACTGGGGAACGAAGGCGCCGTTCAAGGCGCTGACCATCAGCGTCTTCGACAACGAGACCGCCATCGTGAACGGCCTGAAGACGGGGCAGATCGACAGCGCCGTCGTGCAGGACGCCAACCAGCAGAGTTCGGTGCTGTCGGACAGCCGCCTCAAGAAGACCGCGTTCAGCTTCGACTTCCAGGGACTGCTCCTCTTCGATCGCGGCGGCGTGCACACGCCCGCGCTCAAGAGGACCGAGGCGCGACAGGCGATCAACTACGCCCTGGACCGTGCGACCATGGTCGACAAGATCCGTCAGGGCCGCGGCGAAGTCACGGAACAGATCTTCGGCCGGCAGACGGAGGCGTACGACAAGAAGCTGGACTCGGCCTATCCGCACGACCCGGCGAAGGCCAGGAAGCTGCTCGCGAAAGCCGGTTACCCGGACGGCTTCACGCTCAAGCTGCCTCGGGTCTCGGCGATCGTCAGCGACGCGCTGGCCTCGTCCATCTCCGCCGACCTCAAGGCGGTCGGCATCAAGGTCGTCTGGGATCAGCTGGACGGAAACACCGCGGTGCAGAAGATCTACAAGGACCGCGCCTACTCGGCCATGGTCATGAACATCGGGCAGTCCCCGATCGACTGGGTGACCGCCCAGGACCTCGTCACGCCGGGCGCCTTCAACATGTACGGGTCCAGCGATCCCACGGTGAAGAGGCTGCTCGGACAACTGAAGACGACCACCGGTCCCAAGGCCGCAGGCGCCGCACGGCAGCTGAACGAACACCTGGTTGCCGAGGGCTGGTTCGCCCCCTTCTACCGCATGACGTTCCAGCTGGTATCCACCAGGAACGTCCGGGTGACACCTCAGTCCGGTATGGGTGTGCCCTCGATCTACAACTACCGGCCCGCCTCCTGACCGTGGGTCCGGGGGATCGTCTTGGGCACCCCCACGGCGGCGGGGGAGGGCGCAGCCCGCCACAACTC
>NZ_JBEOVM010000120.1:0-18615 GCF_040295505.1 Streptomyces sp. NPDC002790
GTTGTTGTTTTGGCGCCCCGGCGCCGCCCGCGCCGCGCCCCCCCCCCCCCCCCCCCCCCCCCCGCGACCGCAACGACGGTGCCGGTGCACGATCAACCCGACGTCGTCACCCGCACCGTCCACGCCCCCGACGCCGTCCGGCCCTCCGCCTCGACGCGGATGTCGTCGCCCGGCACCGTGAAGGTCTCCCCCACCCCCACGGGCGCGTCGGCCAGGGGCGGGTAGACGGACTCGCCGTAACAGGCCTCCGTACGGGGATGCGCGTCCAGGACCTCCATGGGCCCGCCCCCGGACGAGGAGTCGCTGCGTACGCGGTACACGAGGACACCCCGACTACAGGTCGCCGCATCATTGCCGGACCCACCCCGCGCCTCGAGCGCGATGGCACTGTCGACCCCCGTACGAATGACGGCGAGCTTGGTGCCACCCCCCGTACCGAACGGCGCCCCCGCCCCCCGCTCCCCCGAACTCAACGGCTCCAGCGTCAACCGCGTCTCACCACTCCGCTTCACACACGCCACCTGCCGCCGCTCCAGCCACCCCAGCTTCCACTTGTGCCAGCCGAACAGATCCGGCGACAGGCCGAACTGGCTGCCCATGACGTCCCAGTCCCCGACGTACGTGTCCCAGTCCCCCTTGCCGTCGGTGGGCCGGTGGTAGAGGTCGGGCAGGTCGAAGACGTGACCGGTCTCGTGCGCGAGGACGTTCCGGTCCGGCGGATGGCGCTCGAAGACGGTCACGATGCGACGGATGTCCGTGCCGTCCGCGCGCATCGGCCGGTCGAAGTTCACGACCTTCGTCGCGTCGGAGTCGACGCCGGGCGCGTCCGGGTCTGCGACGAAGTAGACGACGTCGTACTTACTGAAGTCCGTGTGCGGATCCGCCGCCTTCAGGGCATCTTGCAGATATGCGCTGCGGTGCGCGGCGTCCCAGTCGCGCTGTATGGCGTACGTGGTCGATGCGTGCGGCATCCGGGTCCACCGCCGCTGCGGATGCGGGACCAGGGAGAACTTTCCGTACGAGGCCCGGTCGAAGAAGCGGCTGGTGGCCGGGAAGTAGTCGGAGGCCAGCTCGTCCGGCGTGGCCAGCGGCCGCGAGTCGGGGAACGAGAGGAAGACCATCACGGCGTTGAGGGTCTTCTCGGGCTTCGAGTACGCCGGATTCCAGGTGTCCAGGCCCTCGGAGTGGTGCGCCGGAGTGCGCTCCAGGGCGCACGGCCCCGCGAACGGAACGGCCGAGGCCGGACCGGCGAGGAGTCCCATGGCGGCCACGGCGGCGAAGGCGGTGAGCGCCGCCGCGAGTGCGCGCGGGCGTGGCGTGGCCACTCCCCCGAGTGGCTGCGGACGCGGCAAGTCGACCTCCGGGACGGGAATGCGGGACACCGAACCCAGAGTGTTGGCATTTGATGTGCTATGCCCTGTTTATCTGGCCCGGATGAGTGAGCGCACGACACTCCAGCCGATAACGGAACGTCACAGACGATCGGCCGCGATCGGGGAGCGACAGGAGGTGGGGCAGCAGCGAGCAGAAACGATCTACCGGGGCGGGCGCGGCGGCCCGGAACCCACGCACCCCGTGATCCAGGCTGGATAGGCCGTTCGACCTGGCCCTATGATCGGCACACTTTCCTGCCGGGACCCGGCCGCAGCAGATCACGCAACCATCCGACGCACCACGGGAGCGAGCGGTGAGCGCACAGCCCGAAGGGCCCACGACCGCGCACTGGGTGGCCCCGCCCGGCCTGCGCCACGACCCCCTCGCGGAGTTCCGGGGGTTCACGGAGACCTCCGAGAACTCCGCGAACTCAGAGGCCACAGAGCCCTCGGTCAGCACAGAGCCCTCAGTGATCACAGAGCCCTTGGGCATCACGGAAAGTGACGGCGTGCGGTCGGCCTTCGCGACGTCGCCGCTGGCCATGGCGGTCGTCGATCGCGCCGGCGTGATTCGCGGCGCCAACGACGCCGCGTGCGCCCTGCTGTGCGAGGAGAACACCGGCGGAGGTGCCCGGCAGCTCATCGGCCGCGCTGTCGACGAACTGGTCGACCTGCACTCGGACCCGCGCACCGCGGACGCCTACCAGGAGATCCTGCGCGGGCGGCAGGCCCGGCTCAGCCGCACCCGCCGCCTCAAGCACCCCTCGGGCCACTCGATGTGGCTGCGCGTCACGGTGTCACCGCTCCCGGACGCGGAGGCGGTGCTGCTCTCGCTCGGCGACATCACCGCGCACCGCGGTCTCCAGGACCGGCTGCACCACCTGGAGCTGCACGATCCGCTGACCCGGCTGCCCAATCGCGCCCTGTTCTTCGAGCGCGTCTGCACCGCCCTGGAGACGGGAGCGTACGAGAGCCCAGGGGCGTACGAGAGTGCGGGGGCGACCGGGCGGGTGGGGCTCTGTCTGCTCGATCTCGACGGGTTCAAGGCGGTCAACGACTCGCTCGGGCATCCCGTCGGCGACCGGCTGCTCGTCGCCGTCGCCGAGCGGCTCACGCACTGCGCGGACCATGCGCAGAACGCCACGGGCGCCCCGCTGGTGGCCCGGCTCGGCGGGGACGAGTTCGCGCTGCTCGTCGAGGACTCCACCGGTACGGAGCAGCTGGCCGCGCTCGCCCGCGCGGTGCTCGACGCGCTGCGGGAGCCCTTCGACCTGGCCGGTCACCAGGTGTCGGTGTCCGCCTCCATCGGCGTGGTCGAGCGGCAGGTCACGGGCACCAGCACGACGGCCCTGATGCAGGCGGCCGACACCACGCTGTACTGGGCGAAGGCGGACGGCAAGGCCCGCTGGACCTTCTTCGATCCGGAGCGCAACGCCCACCGGATGACCCGTCAGGCCCTGTCGTCGAGCCTGCGGCCCGCGGTCGACCGGGGTGAATTCACCCTGGAGTACCAGCCGTTGGTGGAGATGGCGGACGGTGCGCTGCGCGGCGTCGAGGCGCTGGTGCGCTGGCGGCACCCGCAATTCGGCCTACTGGCGCCGAATCGGTTCATCGCACTGGCCGAAGAGGACGGCTCCATCGTGGAGTTGGGGCGGTGGGTGCTGCGGACGGCGTGCGCGCAGGCGCGGCGCTGGCAGGTGGAGCACCCCGAGGCGCGGCCGGTGTTCATGAGCGTCAATGTGGCGGTGCGTCAGATGTGGGACTCGGACCTGGTGTCCGACGTCGCGCAGATCCTCGCCGAGACCGGACTCCCGCCGGAACTCCTCCAGTTGGAGCTGATCGAGTCCGCCGTGATGGGGCCGACGGGCCGGCCGTTGCAGGCGCTCAGGGCGCTGAGCGACATGGGGGTGCGCATCGCCATCGACGACTTCGGCACCGGGTACTCCAACCTCGCGTACCTCAGCCGGCTGCCGGTGTCGGTGCTCAAGCTCGACGGGGCGTTCGTGCGGGGGTTCCAGGGTGACGGGACCGCGCCCGCGGAGCCGGCGGACGCGATGATCGTCGAGGCGCTCGTGCAGTTGGCGCACCGGCTCGGGCTCACCGTGACCGCCGAGTGCGTGGAGACGGCGGAGCAGGCGGAGCGGCTGCGCCGGCTCGGGTGCGACACCGGGCAGGGGTGGCTCTACTCGCGGCCGGTGGCGGCGGATCGCATCTCCGGGCTCCTCGCGGAGCGCGGATGATCCGCCGCCGCTACCGCGTCAGGCGCGCGGCAACCCGTAGGCGTCCGCGATGAGTTCGTAGGAACGCAGGCGTACGTCGCCGCCGTGGGCGTTGGCCGTGAGCATCAACTCGTCCGCGCCCGTGCGCTTTTGCAGGTCGTCGAGGCCGGCGCGGACCTCGTCGGGGGTGCCGTGGATGACGTTGGAGTTCCAGGAGTTGATGAACTCCTGCTCCATCTCGTTGAACTGGTACGCCTCGGCCTCTTCGGGGGTCGGGACGAGGCCGGGACGGCCGGTGCGCAGCCGGACCATGTTGAGGGCGGCCGCGAGGACCTGGCGGCGGGCCTCCGTGCCGTCGTCGTCCGTCGCGAGGGCCGAGACGCCGATGACGGCGTAGGGCTCGGAGAGCAGCTCGGACGGACGGAAGTTCTCGCGGTACAGGTCGAGCGCCGGGATGGTGTTCTGCGCCGAGAAGTGGTGCGCGAAGGCGAACGGGAGGCCGAGGGTCGCGGCAAGCCGGGCGCTGAAGCCGGAGGAGCCGAGCAGCCAGACCGGCGGGCGGTTCGGGTCCTGTACGCCGCCGGGGGAGGTGGCCTGGACGGGGCCGGGGACGGCGTGGATCCGGGAGTACGGGTGGCCGTCGGGGAAGTCGTCGTCGAGGAAGCGGGTGAGCTCGACGAGCTGCTGCGGGAAGTCGTCCGCGCCCTCGTTCAGGCGGTCCGAGCGGCGCAGGGCGGCGGCGGTGGCGCCGTCGGTGCCGGGGGCGCGGCCGAGGCCGAGGTCGACGCGGCCCGGGGCCATCGCTTCCAGCGTGCCGAACTGTTCCGCGATCACGAGCGGGGCGTGGTTCGGGAGCATGACGCCACCGGAGCCGAGGCGGATGCGGTCCGTGTGGGCGGCCAGGTGGGCCAGGATCACGGCGGGGCTGCTGGAGGCGACGCCCGGCATCGAGTGGTGCTCGGCGACCCAGTAGCGGTGGTAGCCGCGGGACTCGGCGAGGCGGGCGATGTCGACGCTGGTGCGGAGGGCGTCGGTGGCCGTGCGACCCGCTCCGACGGTGACCAGGTCCAGGACGGAGAGCGGGGTGGGTGCGGTCCCGAGGGCTGCGCCGCGGATCACGGGTCCTCCTGCGAATACGTTTGTTACGGGTGGGTGGCTCGACCCCTGCGTAACGGAGGCCTACTCCGCTTTATTCCCCCACCCCACCCCTTCCCGAAAGTCCTGCCGGACGGGCCTGCTCAATCGCCGGAGGGGCTGAACAGTGTCCTGCCGGACGGGCCTGCTCAAGCGCCGCAGGGGCTTGATAGATCAAGCCCCGCCGGCGATTGAGGCGCGGGGTCCGGGGCGGAGCCCCGTGGCGTCACACCTGGACCAGCGGCTCCTTCGTGAAGAGCGCGCCCAGGGCCGGCGCGTTGACCCGGCGGTCGACCAGGCGCAAGGACTCCCACACTGTGACCTGGTTGGCGGTGAGTACCGGCTTACCGAGGTCCGCCTCCAGGTCCCGGACATACGCCGCCGTGTGCAACGCCGTGTCCGGCAAAAGCACCGCCTCCGCGTCGGCGTGGTCACCCGCACGGGCCATCGCCCGCACCTCGTCCCACCCCCACGTCCCCACCTCGGCCGCCGTGACGATCCCGCTCCCCCGGACCGAGGCCACCTCCGCCCCGGCCGCCTTCAGGAACGCGGCGAAGTGGTCCGCCACGTCCTCCGGATACGTCGCGGCGACCGCCACCCGCCGCGCCCGCACCTCCCGCAACGCGTGCGCGAAGGCGAAGGACGTACTGGAGGCGGGCAGCCCCGCCGCCATCGCGAGCCCGCGGACCTGCTCGTGCGCGCCGTCCCAGCCGAAGACGAAGCTTCCGGACGTGCACGCCCAGACCACCGCCTCCGCGCCGGAGAGCCGCAGCTCCTCGACGCCCGCGGCGAGGCGGTCGGGCGCGCCCATCTCCAGCAGCGCGTCGACACGGTGCGCGTCCTCTCCGATGTCGGTGTGGACGACGGACAGCCGCACATCGCTGTCGATCAGCATCTCGATACGCGGATAGTCGTCCTCCGCGGAGTGTCCGGGGTACAGAAATCCCAGCGAGGTCATGTCCTACGCCCACCCTTCCTGTTCCTTCGACCGTTCCCTCGGCAGATCCTCCGGAGGCATCGCCTGCGGCAGCTCCGCCGGGGGCCACACCCGCGCCGCCGGATCGAGCAGCGCCTGGTAGGGGCCCACGGCACGGGTACCCAGTCGGGCGAGTGCTGCCCACATCGTGGCCTGATTGGCCGAGATCACCGGGATCCGCAGCTCCGCCTCGAGCTGCGGGATGACGTCGTACGTCGGCAGGTTGGTGCAGCTGATGAAGAGCGCGTCGGCCCCGGAGCGCCCCGCTTCCCTGGCCATCTCCGCCACGTCCCGGTAGGGCACCTTCCAGATGTGCCGGGTCAGTCCGAGGAAGGCCCGCCCGGTGACCGTGATGCCCGCCTCCGCCAGATACTCCTCCAGCGATTCGGTGACCGAGCGCGTATAGGGGGTGACGAGTGCGACGCGGCGCGCGCCCACCTCGGCCAGGGCCTCGAGCATGGCGCCCGACGTGGTGACGGCGGGCAGTTCGCCGGCCCGCCGCATCGCCGCGCAGAGCGCCCGCTCCCCCGCGACACCGCCGACGAAGCTGCCGGAGGCGCAGGCGTACGCGAGGACTTCAGGACCGGTGGCGCCGAGCGCGCGCACCGCCTCGCCGAGCGTCTCGTGCTCGCTGACCAGGCGCGCCAGATCGAGACCGACCTCGACGGGCACGAATGGAGTACGGGTGAGGTGGAGGGAGACGTGGTCGGGCACCCAGCGCCACAGCTCGCGGTCGAGAGCGAAGTCGAACGGGGCGACGACGCCCACACCGCGCTGCGGTTTCGGTCCCCCCAGGAATGAGACGTCCATGAGCAGGCCCCATGTTCAGCTGACTGATCAATGCCGGTGTGGTGCTTGAGCCGGCGAACCGCCGGGACGTCGGGACAGCGACAGCGCGAAACAAGGTGCAGGAACCCGGTTGAGTACCTCTGTTGTCGACGGTAGGTTCCGGTGCCTGCGGGGTCAATCCGCACATGTCGGCAGGTGTTGTGGACCCTCCCGACTTCTCGCGTCCAGGAAAACGGATCTTCATTGCCGGACGGTTTCCCCGCGATGTCCGTGCGTCACGAGGTGATCCTGGGTAGGCCCCCGGCAACGTAACGCGAGCACTGGTGCTGGAGGGCGGATGACGGGCGAGCTCATCGGACTGACCGCGCAGGACCTCATCGAGGGATATCGCAAGGGAGAGTTCAGTCCGGTCGACGCGACGCGCGCCGTGCTCGCGAGGATCGAGGAGACGGACCCGGCGCTGAACGCCTTCGTACGGGTCGACGCGGAGAGGGCGCTCGCCCAGGCGGAGGAGAGCTCGCGGCGGTGGCGCGAGGGCGGGCCGACGGGCCTGGTCGACGGGGTGCCGGTGTCGGTGAAGGACATCCTGTTGCAGAAGGGCGCGCCGACGCTGCGCGGCTCCAAAACCGTCTCCACAGAAGGGAATTGGGACGAGGACTCCCCCTCCGTGGCCCGGCTGCGCGAGCAGGGCGCGGTCCTCGTCGGCAAGACGACGACACCCGAGTTCGGCTGGAAGGGCGTGACCGACTCGCCGCTGTCCGGCGCGACCCGCAATCCGTACGACACATCGCGTACGGCGGGTGGTTCGAGCGGCGGGAGCGCGGCGGCGGTCGCGGTGGGGGCGGGGCCGCTGTCGCTCGGTACGGACGGCGGGGGTTCGGTGCGGATCCCGGCGTCCTTCTGCGGGATCTTCGGCCTCAAGCCGACGTACGGGCGGGTGCCGCTGTACCCGGCGTCCGCGTTCGGGACGCTGTCGCACGTGGGGCCGCTGGCCCGCACGGCGGCCGACGCGGCGCTCATGATGGATGTGATCTCGGGCCCCGACGCGCGGGACTGGTCGGCCTCCGGGCCGCCGTTCGGCGGCTTCCGGGAGGCGCTGCACGGCGGGGTGCGCGGGCTGCGGGTCGCGTACTCGCCGACGCTGGGCGGGCAGGTGGCGGTGCGGCCCGACGTCGCAGCGGTGGTGCGCGCGGCGGTGACGCGGCTCGCCGAGCTCGGTGCCTATGTGGAGGAGGTGGATCCGGCCATCCAGGTCGGGCACGGCGCGGGTGCGGTCGAGGCATTCCACACGCTGTGGTTCAGCGGGGCGGCCCGCGTGGTGCAGCATCTCCCGGCGTCCAGGCGACAGTTGCTCGACCCCGGACTGCGGGAGATATGCGCCCGGGGCGCCCGGTACAGCGCGCTCGACTACCTGGCGGCGGTCGACGCGCGGATGGAACTCGGGCGGCGGATGGGCGCCTTCCACTCGACGTACGACCTGTTGGTGACGCCGACGGTGCCGATCACCGCGTTCGAGGCGGGAGTTGAGGTTCCGGGGGGCTCCGGGCTGCACCGGTGGACGGGCTGGACCCCGTTCACGTACCCCTTCAACCTGACCCAACAGCCCGCCGCCTCCGTGCCCGTGGGGTTCGACGGGGACGGACTTCCGGTCGGCCTCCAGCTCGTGGCCGCGCGGCACAGGGACGATCTCGTACTCAGGAGTGCGCACGCGTTCTACGAGGCCGGAGTGGCGAGTCACTCCACTCCCAACACGGCCCGAATCGCGCGAAGTTAGGATATGGCCGTATTGCTATGAATTCAGGTCTCGGCTTTATCAAGGGCTGAAAACGATAGGCATACCTCTCGGGGCTTCGGGTAATGGCGCGCCATGGCTCCACCACTTGGTAACAATGAGGGATTCATCGCCAGACCAGTACGCCGCCGCTCTCTGCTCTACGGTGCGGGAGCGGCGGCGCTGGGTGTGTTCGGCACCGCGGCCTGCTCCCGCGTGCCGGAGGAGGGGAAGGTCGAGGGCGGGGACCTGCTGGACCGGATGCGCGACGCGGGCGAGGTCAAGATCGGTGTGGCGGGCGAGGTCCCGTTCGGCTACATCGACGAGAACGGCGAGGTCACGGGAGAGGCGCCGGCGATCGCCAAGGTGATTTTCCCGCGCCTCGGGGTGCCCAAGGTGAAAGCGGTGCCGACGCAGTTCAGCGCGCTGATTCCCGGGCTCACCCAAGCGCAGCAGTTCGATGTGGTGTCGGCGGGGATGTACATCAACCCGGACCGCTGTGCGCAGGTGCTGTTCTCGGATCCGGACTATCTGATGCCCGACTCGTTCATCGTGCGCAAGGGAAACCCGCACGGCATCAAGACGTACAAGGAAATCGCGGACAAGAAGCTGAAGTTCGCGACGGGCACGGCCTACGCGGAGATCGATACCGCCAAGGCCCTGGGCATCAAGGACATGCTGATCCTGCCCGACCAGGTCGCCGGGCTCGACGCCGTGCGCCAGGGCAGGGTCGACGCCTTCGCCGGCACGGCCGTCACGGTCCGCACGGTGATCAAGGGCAAGAGCGGGGTCGAGGCCGTCGAGCCCTTCCAGCCCTACGTGGACGGAAAGCCGGTCTACGGAGCAGGCGGATTCGCGTTCCGGAAGTCGGAGAAGAGCCTGCGCGACGCTTTCAACAAGGAGCTGCACAAGCTCAAGGACAGCGGTGAACTCCTGCGCATCATGCGGCCCTTCGGCTTCACCGAGAAGGAGATGACCGACCTCACGGTCGAGAAACTCTGCCCTCCTGCCAAGGGAGCCGCCTCATGATGTCCGCCAAGTTCTTCGAGAACTGGTTCCTGCCGGGTATCTGGATCACGCTCGAGGTCACGATCCTCAGCGCGGTCATCGCCTTCGTCGTCGCGTTCATCATCGGCGTCCTGCGCACGTCCAACGTATGGATCGTGCGCTTCCTGTCCGGGGCGTACTTCGAGATCTTCCGCAGCACGTCCTCACTGGTCTTCATGTTCTGGATCGCGTTCACCGTGCCGATGCTGTTCCAGATCAGCTTCCAGCCGATGTTCGCGGGCATCCTGGCGCTCAGCATCACCTACGGCGCCTACGGTTCGGAGATCGTGCGCGGCGCACTCGCCGCGGTGCCGCCCGCGCAGCGCGAGGCGGGCATCGCCCTCAACTTCACGCGCACCCAGCGCCTGCGCCGCATCGAGATCCCGCAGGCCTGGCCGGAGATGATCCCGCCGTTCAACAACCTGCTGATCGAGCTGCTCAAGGGAACCTCGCTTGTGTCCCTCATCGCGGTGGCCGACATGACGTTCGCGGGCAACCTCAAGCGGCTCGTCTCCGGTGACAGCGCGCCGGTCTACACGCTGCTGCTGGTCCTGTACTTCGTGTTCGCCTTCGTCTTCACCCGCCTCATGCGCCTGCTTGAGCGGCACGCCAAGAACCGCGTCGGCCAGGCGCCCGAGCAGGGCGGACTGCGCGTGTTCCTCGGCGGTATGCGCTCCAAGTCGACGATCGACGCCGTCACCGGTGCCGGAGGTGCCAAGTGAACTGGGACTGGTCCAACGTCGCGGACTTCATGCCGCAGTTCTGGGACGGCGTACTCGTCACGCTCCAGGCCCTCGTCTGGGGCGCGATCATCGCCTTCGTCCTCGGCCTGGTGTGGGCGATCGCCCAGCGCTCGGAGCAGAAGTGGATCAGCTGGCCGGTGACGGTGCTCACCGAGTTCATCCGCAACACCCCGCTCCTGGTGCAGCTGTTCTTCCTCTTCTACGTCGTTCCTTCCATGGGCATCTCGATGTCCCCGCTGACCACCGGCATCGTCGGGCTCGGCCTGCACTACTCGACGTACACGTCCGAGGTCTACCGGGCGGGCATCGAGGGCGTGCCCGTCGGCCAGTGGGAGGCGGCCACGGCGCTCAGCCTGTCCAAGGGCCGCACCTGGCGCGCGGTGATCCTGCCGCAGGCCGTGCGCAGGGTGATTCCCGCGCTCGGCAACTACGTGATCGTCATGTTGAAGGAATCGCCGCAGATCATGGCGATCGGCGCGCTGGACATGCTGGGCGAGGCCCAGGGCTTCAGCCAGACCACCTTCACCTTCGAGGCCATCAGCATCGTCGGTGTCGCCTTCATCGTCATCGCCTACCCGGCCTCTCTTCTTCTGCGAGTTTTGGAGCGTCGTCTTGTCCGCTGACAGCAGCACTTCCCAGGAAACTCCCAATCCTGCCGTCGACGGCAGCGAGCTCATCCGCTTCGACAAGGTCACCAAGCGGTTCGGCAGCAACACCGTGCTCGACAACCTGGACTTCTCCGTCGACTCCGGCAAGCACGTCACGCTGATCGGCCCGTCCGGATCCGGCAAGACCACGATCCTGCGGCTCCTGATGACGCTGATGAAGCCCGACGAGGGCACCATCAAGGTGGGCGGCGACTACCTCACGCACGAGCAGAAGGACGGCAAGCTCGTCCAGGCCGGCGAGAAGCACATCCGCGAGATCCGCAAGAACATCGGGATGGTCTTCCAGCAGTTCAACCTGTTCCCGAACATGAACGTGCTGCGCAACATCACCGAGGCCCCGGTCAATGTGCTCGGCCTGTCCAAGGACGAGGCGGAGCAGCGGGCCAAGGAGCTGCTCGACATGGTCGGGCTCGGCGACCGATGCGAGGCGTACCCCTCGCAGCTCTCCGGCGGCCAGCAGCAGCGTGTGGCGATCGCCCGCGCGCTGGCGATGCGGCCGCAGGTGCTGCTCCTGGACGAGGTCACGTCGGCGCTCGACCCGGAGTTGGTGGCGGGGGTGCTCGACGTCCTTCGTGACATCGCGCGCACCACGGACATCACCATGCTGTGCGTCACGCACGAGATGAGCTTCGCCCGCGACATCTCGGACCAGGTCCTGATGTTCGACTCGGGGCGCATCATCGAGTCCGGTTCGCCGGAGAAGATCTTCAGCGAGCCGGAGCACGAGCGCACCCAGGAATTCCTGAGCGCCGTGCTGTGACCAGCCGCTCACCGAGTGGTGCATGACTTTGGCATATGCCATGGTGGCGCGTTCCTGCTGAGAGGCATGGGGCGCGCCACCAATCTCCCCAACCACCGCCCCCAAAGGGGGTGTTGGCGGCTATCGTGGACTCCAGCCCAGCTGTCCGGAACCGGTCCATGCAGGGGGAAGAACCGTGGCGCTGAAGCACGAGCAGGGTGCGACCCCGCACCAGCCGCACGAGGCGGTGCAGCACGCGTTGCGCGTACTGGAGACCGTCGCGCACCGGGGCAAGGGCATCACCGACACGGAGCTGGCGAGCGCCACCGGGCTGCCCGCCGACCAGCTGACGGCCCTGCTGCGCATGCTGCGCCGCGAGGGGTACGTCCAGCAGGTCGCCGACGGGGCGTACGTCACCGGCGAGACCCTGACCCGGCTCGGCGCCGCCGAGGGCCAGGCGGCCGCGCTCACGGCCAAGCTCCAGATCACGCTCGACCGACTGCGGGACGACGTGGGCGCGGCGGTCTACATGAGCCGTTACGTCGACGGGGAGATCCGGATCACGCAGATCGCGACGGGGCCGCAGACGCCCGCGGTCAACGAGTGGGTGGACTTCCGCGTCTCGGCGCACGCGAGCGCGATCGGCAAGAGCCTCCTGGGCCAGCTGGACATGAACGGGCGGCGCGACCACCTCTCCCGCCACAAGATGGCGCGGCTCACCTCGCGCACGATCACCAGCGAGAAGGTGCTGCTGTCCCGGCTCGCGGCGCAGCCGTCGACGGTGCCGGTGCTCGATCTTCAGGAGTACGCGGTGGGCACGGTGTGCGCGGCGGTTCCCATTACGGCGGGGGCGGCGGTGGGGTGCCTGGCGCTTTCGCTGCCGCTGGAGCATGCGCACCGTTTGCACGACGCGGCACATCAGCTCAACAAGGAGGCGGCGCCGGTCCTCCTGTCCCTGGCCATCTGACCCCACACCGGCACCGTGACTGCGCACCCGGGGCTCCGCCCCGGACCCCGCGCCTCAATCGTCGGCGGGGCTGGGAAGTGGGCCATTCCAGCCCCAGCGCGTCATTCACCGGCAGGGCTTGATCTATCAAACCCCTGCGGCGCTTGAGCAGATCTTTTAAGCCCCTGCGGCGCTTGAGCCGCGGGGTCCGGGGCGGAGCCCCGCGGCCGCAACGACGGCGGACATGACGAAGGCCCCCGCCGTAGCGAGAGGCCTTCGTCTTCAGGTGCGCCATCAGGGACTCGAACCCCGGACACGCGGATGCTGTATTCCCCGGCGGATAACCCCCGGACCCCCAGCCGCGCCTGCCGGCGCCGGGGTGACCCCGAGCGCACGGCAAAGGCCCCCCGCGCTTGCGGAGGGCCTTCGTCTTCAAGTGCGCCATCAGGGACTCGAACCCCGGACACGCGGATTAAGAGTCCGCTGCTCTAACCAACTGAGCTAATGGCGCCGGTTGACGAGGTAAATACTACCCGGCCCCTGGGGGTGCTTTTGACCACCGGTGTCACGGGGGCGTGAGGAGATTCGCGCGGCCGCGTTCCCGGTACTGCGCCGTCAGGCCCACGTGGTCGTCGGTGGTCAGGCGGCGGTAGCCGGGGGCGCCCGGCGGGTGCCACCACAGGTCGCCGCCGCCCCAGAAGCCCTCGCGGCGCAGCTCCCCCCGCCGCACCTTGTTCGTCGCGGTGACCGGCATCCGCTCCACCACCCGGACGAACCGGGGCGCCATCTTCGTACCGAGGTCGGGCTGGGAGCGGAGGAAGGCGTCGAGGCGGGCCGGGTCGAAGGCGCGGCCCTCGCGGAGCGCGACCGTCGCCATCACCTGGTCACCCGCCACCGGATCCGGCACCCCGTAGACCGCGACGGCCGCCGCGTCCGGCCAGCGGGCGAGGATGTTCTCGATCATGGCGGGGGCGAGGTTCTCGCTGTCGACGCGGATCTTGTCGTCGCCGCGCCCCGCGAAGTAGAGGAACCCGTCGCCGTCCCGGTAGAAGTGGTCGCCGGTCCAGAACCAGCCGTGTTCGCGGACCCGCTCCGCGTACGCGGCGTCGTTGCGCCAGTAGCCCTCGAAGGGGGAACGGCCCCGGTTCACCAGCTCCCCTATGGCCTCCGCGCCATTGAGGAGGCGCCCGCCCTCGTCGAAGCGCGCCGGCGGGCACTCCGCCTTCGTCTCGGGGTCGAGCACCGCGAGATCGCTGCCGGGGGCCGCCAGGCCGATCGCCCCCGCCGGGGTGCCGGACGTGCGCTGCACCGCGGCGCCGCCCTCCGAGGACCCGTACCCCTCGACGAGCCGCACCCCGAACCGTTCCTCGAACCGCGCCGCGTCCACGGCCCCGGCCTCCGTACCGAACCCCACCCGGAGGGGGTTGTCGCGGTCGTCCGGCCGTTCCTCGGTGGCCAGGATGTACTGGACGGCCCGGCCCACGTAGGTGAAGTACGTGGCACCGAACCGACGTACGTCGCCCAGGAATTGGGACGCCGAGAAGCGACGGCGGAGCGCGACCCCCGCCCCCGCCACGACGGCCGGCGCCCAGTCCGCGATGACCGCGTTGCCGTGGAAGAGGGGCATGCAGATGTAGTGCACGTCGTCGGCACCGACTCCGAAGTTGGCGACCAGGGACTGTCCGGCCGCCGCAAGCCGACCCTGCGTGCACAGCGCCGCCTTCGGGGCCCCGGTCGACCCGGACGTGAAGTAGAGCAGCATGCGGGTGTCGGGACCGACCCGACCGTCGGACTCCGGCTTCGCCCCTTCGTACGGCGCGAGCAGCTCCTCGTAGGCGCCGGTGTCGGTCACGAGGATCCGGACGCCCGGCAGGTCGAGCCCGTCGAGCAGCGGGAGGTGGGCCCGCTCGGTGACCAGGACCCGGCACTCCGTGTGCGTGATGTCGCGGGCGAGTTCGGCGCCGCGTCGGGTCGGGTTGAGGCCGGCGACGGCGGCGCCGGAGAGCGCGGCGGCGCCCAACCACTGCGGAAATTCCGGGGTGTTGTCGAGAAGCAGCCCGATATGGGGGTCCGCCGCCCGCGGCAGCAGCTCACCGAGAAGCGCCGCGCGGGCCGCCGCGCCGGCCGCGACCTGGTGGTGACTGAACACCTGGTCCTCGTACGCGAGCCCGGGCCTGTGGTCGCCCCAGCGCCCCTGGATGAGTTCCGAGAAGGTCTGCCTCGTCATGGTTCCCATGACGGAGAACGGTAATTGACACACCGTCAGATGTAGAGGGCCCTGCGAAGGGCTTGGCATTTCAAGCCCATGAGCGGCGAGTGAGGAAATCAAGCCCCTGCGGCGATTGAGTAGGCCTTTCAAGCCCCGCCGGCGTTTGAGGCGCGGGGTCCGGGGCGGAGCCCGGAGGCGTGTGGCCCGGAGGCCCCGGCGCACCGTGGGGCGGCACACCGGGGCCACCCACTCAGAACGTCACGTCCGAGCACGCGTAGAACGCATTCGCCGTGTCCGCAACGTTCCACACCGCGAGAATCACATGATGCCCCGACTTCCCGGAGGGCAACGTGCCGGAGTGCGACAACGTCGCCGGCGGCTGCCCACTAAACGGAACCGTGAGGAACGGCGCCGTCTGAAGCGCCGACCGGGTCAGTGGCTGCGACTGGTCCCAGCCGTCCTTGGTGATGTAGTAGCGGAAGTCCGTGGTGGAGTGCCGCGCGGTGAACTGCCAGCGGAACGTCTGACTCTGACCGCCCGTCACCTTCGTGGTCGGCCAGGCATTCCCGTTCGGCTGCTTGGCGGCGTCGAGCGCGCTGAAGTTGCCGTGCCCTGCCGAACAGAGCTTGCCATCGGCGGGCCCCGCCGCCGGGAAGCCCTTGGCCCCCTCGACGCTCTGCGGCTCCCACTGGATGTCGCCGCAGCCGCTGACGCCACCGTTGGCGCACAACTTCTGTCTACTGACGGGCAGGTCGGTGTACCCGTGACCACTGGCCCCGCCCGCGGAGAGCGCGAACGCTCCCGCGGTCGTCAGGCCGAGCAGGGCCGTGTACGCCTTCGTACGCCTTGAGGTCTTTCGCATGCTGCCGCTCCTGGGGGTGTTGGGGGTGCCGGAAGCCGTACGCACAGCGATTGTCCAGGTCTAGACCAACGCACAATCTAGGACCGCCAGTTGGGCATGTCCAGACCAATCGCAATTCCCGGCACGAGCGCCTCCGCTCACCCCCAGCGGCTCACTCCCCGCGGCCCGTGTAGAACGCCACCGTCAGGTCCTTCACGAGCAACTTGCGCTCGTAGTCGTCGAGATCGACGAGCCCGCGCGCTGTCAGCCGGGTCACCGTGTCCTCCACCGAGTCCACGACGGAGGTGAGGACCGTGTCGCGGCGGCGCGCGTCGAGGGTCGCGATCCGGCGGCGCCGCATCGCCGCGGCCACCTCCGGCTCGTACTCGATCCGTGTGGGCTGCGCCGAGAACACCTCGATGCCGACCGGCGCCGCGTCCTCGGCGAGGCGCCGGGTGAGCAGATCGCCGAGTGCCTCGGCGTTGCGCAGCACGGGCGCGTCCCGGTCGCCGACCACGGCGGGCAGCCGGGACAGCACGCGCGCGAGGCCCGTCTCCACGCACTCGCGCAGATACGTCTCGTGGTCCTCGGTCCCGAGCGCCGCCCGCGCCGTGTCCTTGATCCGCCAGGCGACGAGCACGACGACGCGCAGCGCCTCGCCATTGGTGTCGACCGCCGGCATCGGCTCGCTGCGCCAGTGCCGAAGGCGCAGGTCGACCCGGCGGCGCGCGAGCAGCGGGTTCAGCCACAGCAGCCCCGCCCTGCGCACGCTCCCGCGGTAGCGGCCGAAGCGCGTGAGCACCCAGGCCCCGCCGGTGCGCCCGCGTGCGAGCCCGCCCACGCCGAACAGGGCGAGCGCGCCCGATCCGGCGAGCGCCGCCCACTGCGCGGGCCCGAACCCGGCGCCCATGTACGCGTCGAGGCCCGCGAGATGGTCGGTCATGATCCGGGGCAGCGCGCCCGCCCAGCCGAGCGAGGCCGCGGCCCCGGCCGCGCCCACCGCACCGCCGAACACTCCGAGGGCGCCGGGCAGCGCCCGGCAGGACCGCTCCTCCAGGCCGGGGTCGACGGAGGGTGCGGACCGGCGCGGAGTGCGGGCGGGCGCGGGGCGGTTCGGGGTCTTCGTGGTCGAGCGCTCGACCTGGGCCTTGGTGACCACCGCGGGCCGCAGCGGCACGGCGACCGGGTCCGGGTCGTCGCGGAAGAGGAGGTGGACCGGGATCTCGGTGGTGGACTCATTGCGGATGAGCCGCGCGGCGCGCGTCCCTCCGTCGGTTTCGCTCATGGAACCCTCCGCGTTGCGTTCACGAGCCGTGGCGGGCAGCCCGCCCTCGGTTGTTTCGGAGCCGTGGCGAGCCGGATGCCCTTCGGTTGTTCCGGTCGTCACGAGAACAGCCGCCGCCAGGTCTCGGGGCCGGGGTAGCCGTCCGCCGCCTTGCCGCGCCAGCCCTGGGCCCGCTGGAAGGCCTCGACGTTGCGCCGGTCCGCCTCGCTCCAGCGCGGTCCGGGGCCCTTGGTGTAGAACTTGCCGAATCCTTTCTTCACGAGCTGCTTGCCGAGCCGCGTGACGTCGGAGTTCTCCGCGCCGGGCCGGAACTTCGCCGTGCCGGGGAAGGCGGAGGACCCGGTCTGCCCGGCGCCGCCACTCCCGGTGGCCGGGATGCTCCGCCCCTGCCCGGTCGACAGGTACGACCAGGTCGTGGGCCCCGGGATGCCGTCCGCCGCGGACCCGCGCCAGCCCTGCGCACGCTGGAACGCACGCGTGGCCTGACGGTCGGCGTCGCTCCACTGCGGGCCCGGCCCGACCTTGTAGAACCGCTTGCCGCCCCGCTCGACGAGCATCTTGCCGAGCCGTGTCACGTACGCGTTGTTCTTGCCGGGGCCGAAGTACTTGGCGCCGGGGAACTTCGTCGTCGACGCGCTCGAGCCCGAACTGCCGTCCGTGACCGCCCTGTACCGGTACGCGACGTAGCTGCTCGAGTGGCTCCAGTACGCGTACGGGGTGGCCTGCGCCCGCGTGCCCGGCTTGGTCTGCTCGTACGCCATGTACTGGGTGTGGGACGCGTTCGCCCAGCCGCCGAAGATCGTGACGTGCGAGCCCTTCTCCGGGTCGGCCGGGTTGTGGAAGAGCAGCATGTCGCCGGGTTGCAGCTGCGCCTTGGTGATCCGGGTGCCGTACTGGGCGAGGGAGCCGGTCCACTCGTTGCCCGGCAGCCCCCAGGCCATGGACACGAAGCCCGAACAGTCCTGGCGGTAGCCGTCCTTCCAGTACTTGTTCATGTCGTAGGGGACCTTGGCCGCGACCCACGTCCTGGCGCGGTCGAGGATCGCGGCCCGGGAGGTCTTGCGCAGAGCCTTCGCCTGGGCCATCGACACGGATCCGGCGGTCGGGGCGGGCGCCCCGTGCAGCGGTCCGGCGCGGCCCTGCGGTGTCGTGCCGGCCTCGTCACCCGGGGCCGGGGTCAGCGGCCTGGCCTCGTGGTGTTCGGCCGCGGCCGCCGGGGTGGTCTGGAGACCACCGATGACGGTGCCCGCGGCGGCGGCGAGGACCAGGGCGTGCCGGGCTCCCACCTTGGTCCGCACCGGGTACGGCACCGCGCGCCGCCACGCCTCGCAGCCTGCGCAGTCACAGTCCTCGGCCGGGTCGATGTCCTCGAAGACCGGGGCGCCCATCGGCTCCGCCGTGTCCCCGTGCTGCATCCGCTCCATGCGATTCCCCTCACACTCCGGTGCCGGACTTTGGAATAACGAGCCTCGATTCCGCACGCTGGAAGCGTCTCAACTGTCCGGGTAAATCGCATGTTGACGGTCCGAATGATTGAAATCATCAGATTTCACCCTTCCTCCCGGCGCGTCGAGTGGTCAAAGGCACCCCAGAGGGTCGGGTAAAGTTGTGCGGGTCATCCGGCGCCATTAGCTCAGTTGGTTAGAGCAGCGGACTCTTAATCCGCGTGTCCGGGGTTCGAGTCCCTGATGGCGCACCTGACGACGAAGGCCTCTCGCTACCGCGGGGGGCCTTCGTCATGTCCGCCGTCGTTGCGGCCGCGGGGCTCCGCCCCGGACCCCGCTGCTCAAGCGCCGCAGGGGCTTGATTTGCCCACTCCCCGCTCATGGGCTCAAAAGATCTGCTCAATCGCCGCAGGGGCTTGATGGATCAAGC